>NZ_JBFWVN010000004.1:0-135411 GCF_050246715.1 Methylocystis sp. | reverse complement strand
ACAGCGGCGCCGGATCAATTTGCAAGCAAACAGCATCCCGCGCAGCGAAAACCTGCGGAAACGATTACTTCCGCAGGTCTCAAAACTTCGTCACGTCAACGCCTTGCGAGTTCTTCACGGATGACTATTGCGCAAGGCTCTGGTCACGCCCCCGTGGACGGCGCGCGACCGCGACAGACTCGTGCACGCCTTTGCGATCACGCTCATCGGCTGGTTTCTGGCGGCGACCGTCTCGGCGTGGCTCGGCGCTTACCACGCGACCCCAGGAACAATGCCGACGATACAATACGCGCTGCTCACGCCGATTATCATCGGCGCGTGGCTGATTTGGCGTTCTCCGACCGTCGGCCTGATCATCGACGCGATCCCGCAGCAATGGCTGGTGGGCTTCCAAATATTTCGCATTCTCGGCGGAATCTTCCTGGTCCTTTACGCGATAGGGAAGATGCCGGGCGTTTTCGCCTGGCCAGCCGGCATCGGCGACCTGCTGGTCGGCGCCCTTGCCCCGGTGGTCGCGATAGCCTATGCGCGCGCGCCGCGCGTGAACGTCGATCTGGTCCTGTGGTGGAACATTCTCGGCCTCTTAGACCTCATCGTCGCGCTCGCAACCGGCGTCGGCAGTTCGCCATCAGCGATTCAGGTGACGGCGTTCGATCAGCCGAACGAACTAATCTCTATGTTCCCGCTCGTTCTGGTTCCCGCCTTCCTTGTTCCGCTGTGGATATTGCTGCACATCGCGTCGCTGACGAAATTGCGCCGGGACGTCGCATTCCACAAGAAGCCCCATGGCGTCGCCATATCGCGCATGTGAGGCGTCGGCTATGCCTCGTCCTGGGCGATCGCCATGTTTTTCATTTCCGCGATCGCTTTCGCCGGAGACAGCGACTTCGGGCAGACCTGCGTGCAATTCATGATCGTGTGGCAGCGGTAGAGGCGGAACACGTCGTCGACATAGGAGACGCGATCCTTCGTCGCTTCGTCGCGCGAATCCTGCACCCAGCGGAACGCCTGCAGCAGCGCCGCCGGACCCAGAAAACGGTCGGAATTCCACCAATAGCTCGGACAGGCGGTCGAGCAGCAGGCGCACAGGATGCACTCATAAAGTCCGTCGAGCTTCGCCCGCTGCTCCGGCGACTGCAGCCGCTCCTTTTCCGGGTCGGCCCCCGCCCTCAGCCAGGGCTCGATCGCGGCGTGCTGCTCATAGAAGATCGTGAGATCGGGCACGAGGTCCTTGACCACCGCCATATGCGGCAGCGGATAGATTTTGATCGCGCCCTCGATCTCATCCATGCCCTTGGTGCAGGCGAGCGTGTTTAAGCCGTCGATATTCATCGAGCAGGAGCCGCAGATGCCCTCGCGGCAGGAACGGCGGAAAGTCAGCGTCGGATCGATCCCGTTCTTGATCCAGATCAGCGCGTCGAGGACCATCGGCCCGCAATCGTCGGCGTCGATGAAATAAGTATCAAGGCGCGGATTGGCGCCGTCCTCGGGGTTCCACCGATAGATGCGCAATTCGCGCACACGCTCGGCGCCTTCGGGCCTCGGCCAGGTCTTGCCTTCGCCGACGACGGAGTTTTTGGGAAGGGCGAATTCTACCATCTCAATACACCCGCGCCTTTGGCTCGATGTAAGCGACCTCGTTTGTCATCGTGTAGCTGTGCACCGGGCGGTAGTCGATCGAGGCGGTCTTTCGCTCGCGATCGATCGTCGCCAGCGTATGTTTCATCCAGTTCTTGTCGTCGCGGTTGGGGAAATCCTCGCGCGCATGGGCGCCGCGCGACTCGGTGCGGTTGGCGGCGCTCTCCATCGTCGTGACCGCCTGCACGATGAGATTGTCATATTCGAGCGTTTCGATCAGATCGGAATTCCAGATCAGCGAGCGATCGGCGATCTTGACGTTGGCGCCGTCGCGCCACACCGCGTTGATCTGTTCGACGCCCTCGGCGAGAACCTCGCCGGTGCGATAGACGGCGCAATGCGACTGCATCGTGCGTTGCATCCGATCGCGCAACGTCGCGGTCGAAACCGTTCCATTGGCGTTACGGAAGAAATCCAGCCGCGACAGCGCGAGTTCCGCCGAGTCTGCGGGCAGCTCCGGCTGCGTATCGTTCGGCTTGATGAGTTCGGCGGCGCGCAGCCCCGCGGCGCGGCCGAAGACGACGAGATCGATCAGCGAATTGGAGCCAAGTCGATTGGCGCCATGCACCGAGACGCAGGCCGCTTCGCCAAGCGCCATCAAGCCCGGCACCACTTCATCAGGATTGCCGTCGCGCTTATGCAGCGCCTCGCCGTGAAAATTCGTGGGTATGCCGCCCATGTTGTAATGCACCGTCGGAATGATCGGGATCGGCTGGCGAGTCACGTCGACGCCGGCGAAGATCTTGGCGCTCTCCGAAATGCCCGGCAGCCGCTCGTGCAAAATCTGCGGATCGAGATGTTCGAGATGCAGATAAGCGTGATCCTTGCTTTTGCCGACGCCGCGGCCTTCGCGAATCTCGACGGTGATGGCGCGCGAGACCATGTCGCGCGGCGCGAGATCCTTCACCGAGGGCGCATAGCGCTCCATGAAGCGCTCGCCTTCGCTGTTGGTCAGATAGCCGCCCTCGCCGCGTGCGCCTTCGGTGATCAGACAGCCTGCGCCATAAATTCCGGTCGGATGAAACTGCACGAACTCCATGTCCTGCAGCGGCAGTCCCGCGCGCAGCACCATGGCGTTGCCGTCGCCGGTGCAGGTGTGCGCCGACGTCGCCGAGAGATAGGCGCGGCCATAGCCGCCGGTCGCGAGCACGGTGAGCGCGGCGCGAAAGCGATGGATGGTTCCGTCGTCAATCTTCAGGCAAACGACGCCGCGGCAGGCGCCGTCCTGATCCATGATCAGATCGATCGCAAAGAACTCGACGAAGAATTTGGTGTTGAGCTTCAACGCCTGCCCATACATCGTATGGAGCATCGCATGGCCGGTGCGATCGGCGGCCGCGCAGGTGCGCTGCGCCGGCGGACCCTTGCCGAAATCGGTCGTCATGCCGCCGAACGGTCGCTGATAGATCGTGCCTTCGCTCGTGCGCGAGAAGGGAACGCCCCAATGCTCCAATTCATAGACGGCGGGCGGCGCGTTGCGGCACATATATTCGATCGCGTCCTGGTCGCCGAGCCAGTCGGAGCCCTTGACGGTGTCGTACATGTGCCATTTCCAATTGTCCGGCCCCATATTGCCGAGCGCGGCGGCGATGCCGCCCTGCGCCGCCACCGTGTGCGAACGGGTTGGAAAGACCTTGGTGACGCAAGCGACGTTCAATCCCGACTCGGCGCAGCCGACGACGGCGCGAAGCCCCGATCCGCCGGCGCCGACGACGACCACGTCAAAGGTGTGATCAACGATCGGATACGCCCGGCCGCCAACCGACACATTTGATGCTGGACCCTGTGCAACCATCGTCACGCCTTCTCAAGATGTCATTCGATCGAACGCAGTTTCGCTGCGTCGTTACCAGGCGAGTTCATTGATATCGAACAAGCGCCGACGCCGGCATCGTCCGATTACTTCGGGGCGGCGATGAGGAGGATGGCGAGCGCCCAGAACGCCGCAATCGCGCGCGACGCCCATAGATTCGCGACGAACGCCTGCGCTTTCAAAGCTTCGTCATGCACATAGTCCTCGATGATGTCGTCCATGCCCTTACGAGCATGGATCATGCCGATGACGCCGAAAGCGAGAAGCACGAGCGCGGGAATCGGTCTGCCAATTTCGACGCGAACTCCGTCGAACGATTTGCCCGCGAGACCGAGAATCCACCACGCGCTCAATACGCCGAGCGGCGCCAGCGCATAGGACGTCAGGCGCATGAAACGCGCGTGAGGCGAACCGCCGTGGTCGGAGACATAGGCGTCGCCGGACCCGGTTCGACCGCTCTTGAATCTTGTCGCGACCGTCATGAGTTCGCTCCGCTTAGCTCGCCAGCGTCTTGAAGATGTAAAGGAGCAGCGTCAGCAGGATTCCGCCGACGAGCGTCCCTTGGGCCATCAGTTCGCGCCCCTGCGGGTCCATATACAGGCCGCGATCCCAGAACGCGTGACGCACGCCGCCAAGGAGATGATGGAAGATCGCCCAAACGATCATCAAAATGATGAGATTGCCGATGAAGCCCGAGGCGATCCAGGCGACGGCGGCGAACGCGTCGCCGCCGATAGCGACGCCGAGCAGGAAAAGCGTCAGCAACGCCATGCCGACGTAAAGCCCCGCGCCGGTGATGCGATGGGCGATCGACATCATCATCGTCAGGATCGGCTTGAAGATCGTCAGATGCGGCGACAGCGGCCGCTGCGCGGCGAGCCTGTCTGTGTCAGCGTCGGCCATATGAAACCCTCTCGCATGCGGCCGATCTGCTTCTCGGAACGCTTCCAAGCAGATAATTCAATTGTTGCAGCGCCGCAACCACGAGCCGTCAGCGACGTCCAGACATGCAAAAGCCCCGTCGCCGGGGCTTTTGCCGCTCACGTCATACAACTTTCGCGTTCAGTAGGCCGCCGCCGCCGGTCCGGGCGCAAACATCCAGTTGAAACGGTAGTTGACGCCGGCGCGGACAGTATTGAGATGCGCGCGTTGCTGGGTTTCGATGACGAAGGGTCCGACGAATGTCGGGCCGTAATTCGCGCCGAAATTCGCGTAAAGATATTCGACCTTGGCCGACCAATTCGGCAGGAAGGCGTATTCGAGCCCACCGCCGGCGGTCCAGCCAGTTCCAGTGCGCGTCTGAGAACCGAGCCATCCGTAGTTGAGACTTAGGTCGCCATAGGCGAAGCCGCCGGTTCCATAGAGGAGCAGCTGCGAGTTCATGAGCGACACGCCGGCGCGGCCGCGCAACGTGCCGAACCAGCCGACGCTGCGCGACGCGCTAAACGGCTGGTTGGCGGAGCCGACGCTCGATCCCTGAAAATCGGTTTCGACGCCGGCGACGAAAAGCGGCGTGAATTGATAGTTGTAGCCGATCTGCGCGCCGCCGACGACGCCGCCTGTGCTGGGCGCGGTCGAGAATGGCGCCAGCCAGCTTGCATGGCTGTACTGATCGAGCCATCCGCCGCCGAGATTGAGGCCGATATACATGCCGGTCCAGGTCAAAATCGGCGGCGGCGGCGGAATATAGGCGGGCGGCGGACCATTGCGCGATGGCAGGTCTGCGGCCGATGCGGACATAACGGCCAGAGACGCCGCGACGGCGAGGCCGAACACTCGTTTTTTCATTAGACCCTCGGTGATGCGATCCTTAAACGGCAGCGCCCCCGCCGGGTTTAGAAATGAATGGCCAACAATGGCGTAATTGCGGATAAATTATACATAGTTTTCAATGATTAAGCGATATGCTTAGCCGTCGGTTAACGAGTCGGATTTACGACGCGATTTCTTAACTTCCGGCTCAGGACGTCCGCCGCAACCGGCCGGTTTGATGACCGTCCGCCCAAAGCGCGACAAGCGCCAGCGACGCGCAAAGCGCGCCCGCCCAGAAGGCGGCGGCGGGGCCAAACGCGTCCCAGAGCGCGCCGGCGCCGGCGCTTGCGGCGAGCAGCGCGACGCCGCTCGCCAGATTGAAGACCCCAAAGGCTGAGGCCCGCAGCGCCGCCGGCGCAACGTCGGCGACGAGCGTGGCGAGCAGGCCCTGGGTGAGGCCCATATGCAGGCCCCAGAGCGCCACGCCGAGCCACAGAAGCGGCAAATGTTCAGCGCTCGCGAGCGCGGCGTCGGCGGCGATCAGCGCGGCAAGGCCGGCCATCAGCGGCGTCTTGCGGTCGCCGCGATCGGAGAAGGCGCCGACAGGATAGGAAGCCCCGGCATAGACCACATTCATCGCGACGAGCACCAGCGGCGCGAGCGCCTCCGGCAGGCCGATGGCGCGCGCCTTCAGGATGAGGAAAGCCTCGGAAAAGCGGGCTAGGCTGAAGACGACGCCGATCGCCACGATCACCCAGAACGGACCGCCAAGCCGGCCGATTTCCTCAATATGCAGCGGGAAGCGCGCCGGCCGCGGCGGGCGGGACGATTGCGGCTCGCGCACGCCGAGCGAAAGAACCGCAACGGCGAGCGCCGCCGGGATTGTCGCGATCCAGAACACGAGCGGAATGCTGTTGGCGGAGAGCCACATGACGGCGACCGCAACCGCCGGCCCGAGAAAGGCGCCGACCGTGTCGAGCGACTGGCGAAGACCATAGGCCGCGCCGCGCACCGAGGCCGGCGCGAGATCGGCGACGAGCGCGTCGCGCGGCGCCCCGCGGATGCCCTTGCCGACGCGATCGATGAAGCGCGCGGCCATGATCCAGGCGATATTGGGGGCGAGGGGAAACATCGGCTTGGTCAGCGCCGCCAGCCCATAGCCGATGATCGCCAATTGCTTGCGCCTCCCAAACCAGTCCGAAAGCGCCCCGGAAAAAATCTTGACGATCGAGGCGGTCGCCTCGGCGACGCCCTCGATGACGCCGACTTCGGCCATCGAGGCGCCCATCGCGCCGACGAGATAGATCGGCAGCAGCGCATGGATCATCTCGGAGGAGAAATCCATCAGCAGCGAGACGACGCCAAGCGCCCAGACGCCAGAAGGAATGGCGCGCAGACGGAAACCTCCGCAGAAGTCATTCATGAACGCAAAGGGCTCGCGCGCGGTAACCCTCTCCCATCGGGAGAGGGTCGGTCCGAAGGACCGGGGAGAGGGGTTACGATTTCGCCGCTTCAGGCGCAAGGAACCCGCCTGAGTGTCGCAAAAATTCGATAGGGGGAAACCCCTCTCCCGGCCGCTTCGCAGCTGCGCTCTCCCGATGGGAGAGGGTTAGAGCGCTGCTACGCCTTCAGTGCCTGCGCGAGGCGCGAAACGCCGGTCTCGATCTCCTTTTCGGTGAGCGCGACGAAGCCCAGCATCAGCAACCGGTCGCCGCCGTCATTGTCGTCGAAGCGCAGCGCCGAGCCCGTCGCCAGCGAACAGACGCCGACGCCCGCGGCGAGCCCCCTTCTCTCCACTTCGGCGGCTTCCGGAAATCCGTCCGGCAGTTTCCACACAAGATGCATGCCCGCCTGATCGCCATAAATCTCGCAATCGCCGAAGTGGTTCTTGAGCGCATTGAGCAACGCGTCGCGCCGATCGCGATAGAGCTGGCGGATGCGCCGCAAATGGCGTCCGAATTCGCCACTCGACATGAAATCCGCCATCGCCGCCTGTTCGAGCCAGCTCTGGCCATTGTTCATCAGCATTTTCATCCGACGACCGGCTTCGGCAAGACGGCGCGGCAGCACGACATAGCCGAGGCGCAGTCCCGGCCCCATGCATTTCGAGAAAGTGCCGAGATAAATGACGCGCTCGTTGCGATCGAGGCCCTTGAGCGCGGTCAGCGGCGAGCCGACGAAACGGAAGTCGCTGTCGTAATCGTCCTCCATGACATAGGCGTCATATTGCGTCGCCCAGGCGAGGAGTTCGAGCCGGCGCTGCAGGCTCATCGTCACGCCGATCGGATATTGATGCGAGGGCGTGACATAGGCGACGGCGCCTGTCGTTTTCGGCAGCAGCGACACGTCGAGCCCGTCCTGGTCGACGGGCACGGGATGAAGCGTCGCGCCCAAACTTTCGAGCACGAAGGCCGCGCCCTGATAGCAAGGCGATTCGACGACCGCCGCGCAGCCGGGCGTCACCAGCAGGCGCCCGACCAGATTGAAACCATCCTGGCAGCCGCCGACGATGATGATCTGATCCGGATCGGCGACGACGCCGCGCGCCGGCGCGAGGTGTTTGGCGATCGCGCGCCGCAGCTCGAGCAGTCCGGCGGGGTCGCTATAGCTCGTGAGATTGGAGCCGACGGCCTTCAGGCGATTCTTGATGTGATGCGACCAGGCCTTGAGCGGAAAGGATCGCGCGTCGGGCCGGCCGACCCAGAAATCGGCGGCGAGACGGCGTCGCTCAGGATCGGCAAGGCGATGGGTGCGCAACGCGCCGCAAGGGGGCGGCGCTTCTTCGACGGCGCCCTGCTCTTTCGCCGGCGGCGCGCGATGATGCGCGGAGAGAAACGCCGTGTCCGGAAGGTCGGGCGAGACGAAGGTGCCAACATAGGGCTTGGTGCGGATATAGCCCTCGGCAATCAGCCGCTCATAGGCGAGAACCGCGGTGTTGCGCGACACGCCAAGCTGACTGCTCAGTTCGCGCGTGGTCGGCATCGGATCGTCGCCCTTGAGTTGCCCATTAAGGATCATCGAGCGAATCTGATCGAAGATCTGGTTCTGCAGAGTGGTCTTTTCCGACTCGGCCAGAATGATCGACAGCTGCACATGCCCGCTCTTAACGACGGGCGCGGGACGATCCATGCTCGTAAAGCTCATCGCTACACTCTCCTGGGCGCAGGCTAATGCGGCTTTATTTAAGGCGCATAGGTCCACAGGGAATGTAAGCTTTGGCGCCAAACATGGCGGCTTGCAGCTGATGACGCCGGCCAGAAGAAGAGAGGTTTTGGCCTGGCGCCATCAGGTTCCTCGTTCCTGGCGCTTTTGCTCGACGGCGGATTGCGGAATGCTGCGATGGCGCGTTGAGAGCGCCCAAATTTTCGAGGGAGACCGGAAATGCCGTTTTCGAATTCGCGCCTCATGCCGTTGGCGTTTTGGGCCGGCTTTCTCGCCCTGGGCCTCGCCACCAATCTCAGCCCGGCGCCAAAGGCCCGCGGCTTCGCAAGCGGCAAGCCCGAAATCAGCGTCGCCAGCGCGGCCGGCAAGCGTCTTCCCCTGCCGCTGATCCAGAATCAAACTCAGCCCACCGTTCGCGACTGAGCCCCCGATATTTGGACTTTTGGCCGCCGCGCGAGCGGCGTTTTTTTTGCGCCGAATTTCTATTTGCGCCGGGGCACGAGACGGTTGAGCGCCGTGATCGACAGGAAGCCGCCGATCCATGCGCCGACGGCTGCAAAGGCCACGTAAGCCCAGTTCGACGTGTAGCTGATGACGGCGAAAGCCGAGAGCAGATACCAGACGCTGCTCCAGGTGGCGGCGGCCACGCGCCGGCGTTCGGACACGGCCGCATTGAAGAACACATAGACCGCGTCGGTGATAGCGGTCGAGGCGGCGACGCCAATCCCGATCAGCGGGTCAATGTTAGGCAGGTCCATGGTCTCCTCCGCTCTGGCCCGTTTCGGGGGCGGAGGCAGCTATGGACGCGGCATTCGAGCGAGGCAATTCGAACCGAGCGAAAGGCCCGGCCCTTCGATCGGTCGAAAGACCCTGGCGCGCGAGAACCTATCGCCAATCGGCGCAAAGAACCACACCCGGCTAAGGTTGCGGCTAAGAGGCGACCGAGCCAAGAGAACGCGCCTGGCGGCGCGCTAATCCTCGTTTGGCCCGGTCTCGCCTTCCGCCTCGGCCTCGTCGGCGGCAAGTCCGAGCGACTCAGCCAAAGCCAGCCGTAGCAACAGCAAGGCCATTCGCTCAGGCACCGGCTCTTGGGTAACAGCCTCGAATGACAATCGCAGGGCTATTCCCACTTCCCGCTGGATCACCAGCGAGACTCGATCGTCGTCAGTTCGATTGGTCGGACACATGACCAACCTCCTGACATCTAAACGAACCGGCCCATCCGAAGTTCCGCGCAATATATTGAATTTATGAGCAAAGCCTCAGTCGTCCGGAGATCGCGACGGACTCGCGTCGAACGCCGGCTCGGTCATTTTCAATTTTGCGGCAAGGGATTGAGCGATCGAGCGTGCGGCGGTCATATCCCGGCAGAGGGCCGTCTATCGCTGGCCAACGGCGATGGAACGCCTCGCCAGTTCGCGCCAGTTACCTATGCTTCGCGGCGACGAGCGAGCCCTCGACCAGGCCGCTTGAATGGTGGGCGCGACAGGGATTGAACCTGTGACCCCTACTGCAGCGGTTCTTGCTGTGACACCAGTGTGACAGGTGGGGGCAGGACGCGGGCGCCAGCACTGCCGCCGCTGTTCAAGGACGCGCCGGTGCAGGAGGTTGTGACTGGCTGCGCAGGGAGCTGGGCCACACGCAGCGCCGTTGAGAATTGAAGACGCTCGCTAACTGGTGGTTACACCACGGCACGGCCCCTTCAGGCAGTTTTGCAAAATGGAGGGGTGGCCGGAGTTTGGCGAAGGATACCTATGCGCCGGAAGGACCCGTTAAGCGGCGACGGTTCTGAGTTAGGCGGTACGCCAGCAGGGTTGATGCGCAGCAAATTCTACGATCAAAGTTGTTCCCGCATCGCGGAGCACCTTTAGCGGGCCTCCCAGTTGCGTGGCAAAGGCTTGCATGATGTCCATGCCTAGTGAAAGCCCCTCCGTAGGGACATGTTCAATTCCTGGCCCATCGTCCCGAACCAACAGTTGAATGCGGCCCCCTTGTTGCTTCGAGAGGGACACGATGAAATGGCTGCCAAGACCGTTTGAGAACACGTGCTTCGCTGCGTTGAGCGCCGCTTCATTCACCAGCAGAGCCATGGCTGTGACTTGATCAATTGAGAGTCCTGACAGCTCATCAACATGAACTTCGACTTCAACGGGCAGATCACGGAAGGCTTCCTTTAGAAGTTCGATTAGGAGCGGCTCGAGACCGCTCTCAAGAGCGCTTCCGTCGTGAAGGCGGCGATGCAACTCTGACATGGCCCAGATACGCTCTTCGGCCTTGCTGATTGTTTGGGATGCCGCCGCAGGGTCCTTCAAGCTCCTTTGCGCATCTCTCAAAAGCGCAACAACGACCTGAAAGTTGTTGGCGACGCGATGCTGAAGTTCCCGGAATAAGTCTTCCTGTATGTGCTTCGCTCGTTCAAGGCGTGCAACGAGTTCGCATAAGGCGGCCACCATCACAATGTCGAACCCGCCGATCAATAGGAAGCTGATTAGCGCCGCAACAGCGTGGGGGTCCTCGTTCTCGAAGGAGTTGAATGGCTCTAGGAAAAAGTACCAGTTTGCCAAAGCGGAGAATAAGAGGACAAGAACGCCCTGAGACCAGCCACAGAAGAGCGTTGCCGCGATAATCGCCGGATAGAACGGCATAAACGTCGCGGGCTCGAGCCAAACCCAAAGAATGTAACGGACCAAAAGGCTCGCGCTGAAAAGCAGCGTTGCATCCATCCAGCAGCGGACTCCGTCCCGCTTCCGTGCCAATCTCGCAAAGAGATGCGAGTAGCGACGCTCAGCATGCGCCGCCAGTTCACGTCGAAAAAGATCTGGATCCGCCCACACGACGCACTCCCTTTCGCTGTAAGCGGAACAAGTATGTCTCTCAGCTGCCGATAGGCCTACGGTTCGCAATGGCCGGCGACTAGTAAATGCTAGCGCCCTGCCATGAACGAACAAGCGTAGCCGGTCGATTAGCCTCGCCAATGCCGAAGTTTCAACTGACCTTTTATCAAGCGTCACTTGTTCGCAGGCGGCTACATAGCGCGAGCTTCGATTTCACCACCATCACGGCCCTTCAGGCAATTTTGCGAAGTGGTGTGGTGGTCTGCGTTTGCCGAAGGATATCTATGCGCCGGAAGGACCCATCGCCCCTTTATGGAGGATGCTGCTCGTGGAGCCTTGATGCACCCGCTGCGCACCCTGGCCAGTCTTGGGCGCTAGTACTAAGCGGAAGCGACCTTTGCGGCGCTGGACTCGCATTCCGAGGCATCCACCTCAACCGCAATACTCAGGGACTCGGCCAAGGCCACTCGCAGTAACAGAACGGCCATTTGCTCAGGTAGTGGCTCAACCGTCGCAGCCTTGAAAGCGAGCCGCAATGCTGCGCGCACATCCCGCTGGACCGCCAACGAGGCTTGATCGTCATCGTCGAATGGATTGGTCGGAAGCATGTGAATGCCCTCCCGACTCTTTAACGAATTAACTCGTAGGTAGTTCCCTTATTTTTGCATAGCTCTACCAATAAAATCAAAGGTATGGGCATGGCTTGTTACGTAAGCGCTCGCTCACCGGCAGTCTCACCACGGCTCGGTCCCTTCAGGCATTTTCTTGAAGTGGCGTGGCGGCCTACGCTTACCGAAGGATACCTATCGATCGGAGGACCCGTTAACGTGTGTCGTGGTTCTCAGCGTGGCGGAGGAGACAACCCGCAGTCGGTCGTCCCGGCAGCACGCCAAAGCGACTGAGATGACCTCTGATAGGGGAATGTCGGCTATTTCGTGCCTCAGGTCTATCCTCAGCTCCTGCTCCCCGCGCCCATTTCAGCGCGTCTTCTCTGAGGTGAAATGTCTTGGAGACGTTGTGTGGCTCTCGTCCGACTTGAACCTGCCATTTGGACCCGCGTTTTCGCAAAGTCGCCATCTGTCGCTCCGTCGGTGTGACCAGGGCGCGACCGACTGACAAGATCGAGGAGTGCTTGCTTTAAAGAGGGCCTGGAAAACCATTCAGGATCAAAACCTTGAATGGTGGGCGCGACAGGGATTGAACCTGTGACCCCTACGATGTCAACGTAGTGCTCTCCCGCTGAGCTACGCGCCCTCGGGCCCAGTGGGCCGGAGCGCCGTCTATAATGGCGTACGTGGCGCCGCGCAAGCGTCCCCTGCCTGCGACGCTGTGGGTCGCCCCTCAGCGCAAGTCTCGGAAAAAATTGACATTCGGTAAAGGCCGCAGCTTTTCTGTGCAAAAGATTTGTGACGTTGCGCGATTTCAAGTCTTGCGACGAGCGCGCTTTGTGGCAGACTTATTACTGTTCCCGCTTGTCGGAGCGGAGAGCAGTTAAGGAGGTTTCGCATGTCCTTGCAGGGCCATATCGTCGAACTCCAGCGCCGCCATGAGGCGCTCAAGAAGGAGATCGAGGAGGAACAGCTGCACCCCCACGCGGACGAATTGAAAATAGCGGAACTCAAGCGCAAGAAGTTGCTGATCAAGGACGAACTTGCCAAACTGGCGATCAGCGAAACGCGCCATTAGATCACGCCGCGTCTGGGCGAACCCACACGCAATCACGCGATCGGTTCAAAGCTTCGAGCGCGCATGATGCGCGCTCGGGCGTCTCCCACTCAGTTCACAATCTGTTTGCGCCACGGGCGGAGAGATCTCTCCGCCTTATTTTTTGAAGCAGTCGCGCCGCGGCGCGCGATTTGCGAGACCTCGTCCTGATGCCCGTTACAGAGCTTTACCGCGCCGAGACGCTGCATGAAGGCCTCGGCGAGCCTTTCTTTGACCTTGTCGAGCCTGCGGCCTTTCCGCAGCATCGACTTCGCTACCGCAATCAGCGCTGGGCCGCGCGGGTCGGATTGGACGGCCTCAGCGACACGGAATGGATCGAGCATTTTGGACGTTTTACGCCACTGCCGGGCGGGTTCGCGCATCCCCTGGCGCTGCGCTATCACGGGCATCAGTTCCGCGTTTACAACGCTGATCTCGGCGACGGGCGCGGCTTCCTTTTTGCGCAATTGCGCGATTCCGAGGACGGCCGGCTGCTCGATCTCGGCACCAAGGGTAGCGGTCAGACTCCCTGGTCGCGTCGCGGCGACGGACGGCTGACGCTCAAGGGCGGCGTTCGCGAGATTTTGGCGACCGAAATGCTCGAGGCTCTTGGCGTCGACACATCCAAAACCTTCAGCCTGATCGAAACCGGCGAGGCGCTCACGCGCGGCGACGAGCCGTCGCCGACGCGCTCCAGCGTGCTGGTGCGCCTGTCGCATTCGCATATCCGCATCGGCACCTTTCAGCGCCTCTCCTTCCATGACGACACTGCGGCAATCGACCGGCTCATCGAATATGTTTGCCGCCACTATTTTCCCGCCATCGCGGATTTGCCGGCGCCGGAAAGAGCCCTCGCCTTTCTCGAAGAGGCGGTCGCCCGGGTCGCCAGGCTCGGGGCGGGCTATATGGCGTGCGGCTTCGTTCACGGGGTGCTGAATTCCGACAATATCAACGTCACCGGCGAGAGCTTCGACTACGGACCATGGCGCTTCGCACCAGTCTATGACCCGAAGTTCACCGCCGCCTATTTCGATGAAATCGGGCTTTACGCCTTTGGCCGCCAGCCGGGCGCGCTCGGCTGGAACCTGTCGCGGCTGGCTGAGTGCCTGATTCACCTCATCGGACTGAAGCCCGCCGAACAGGTTCTCGTGACCTTTCCGAGCCGCATCCAGCAGGAATTTCGAACCGTGCTGCTCGATCGGCTCGGCCTCGCTTCAGCCGGCGACGAGGCCGACGCCGCGCTGGCGAAAGCCTTCGTCGATTTTCTCACAACGACGAAAGCGCCGTTCGAACAATGTTTCTTCGACTGGCGCGGCGGATTGGCGTCTGCCGAGCGCGCCGAACGCAGCCCGTCGGCGGCGCACTATCTTTCGGAAGCGTTTGCGCCGATCCGCGCCGCTTTCGCCCAATATCGGCCGGCGCCGAATGTGCGGCTCAATCACCCCTACTTCCAGCGGCCGGCGCCCTGTACCATGCTCATCGATGAGGTGGAGGCGCTCTGGGCGCCGATCGCCGAGCGTGACGACTGGGCGCCGCTCTATGCAAAAATCGCCGCGATCGAGGAGATGCGAAGCGCCTATGAGTCTTAAACGAGCAATTCGCTTGAACGCCGCTGGCCTGCGGCGTGATAATTACGCTCCAGAGCAATCGATTCTCGAGCGCTTAGGAGCGGTCCAGGGCGGCCTTCGATGAACGACGCCAGCGAGATCGACATCAGCGCCATCCGCGCCGAAGTGGAGCGGTTGCGGCTGGAACACCATGATTTGGAGTCCGCGATCGGGGCGCTGCTTGCCGTGGGCGTCGCCGATCAGCTTCAGATCCAGCGTCTGAAGAAGCGCAAACTGCTGCTGCGCGACCGCATCGCCTATCTCGAAGACCAGCTCACGCCCGACATCATCGCATAGATTGCGCTGCATTTGGGCGGAACCGCTCAAATGCAGACAATGCGATCGATTGCAAAAGCATAGAGCGCGAAGAGAACATGAGCGTCAGCTATTCGGTTTCGATTGACGTTCCGCTGCTTGAAGAGGGGCTGCGCTTTTATCGCGACGGCTTGGGACTTGCCGCATCGGACTGATGCACAGAAATCGCCGCGGCGGCCCATCCGCCTGACGTTTGTGGGACGATCCCAAGCGTACGATTTCGAACGAATCCTGCGATGACCCCCATGTCGTTAGATCGACGTGGCGGCGCGCCGGACGGAAGTAGAAAGAGACTGCGGCCTTGTGCTAGATTCCAATTATGAAACCGTCGCTTGCCCTTGAAATTTATCGCGAAGAAATCCGCCGAATCGTTGCTGCGAACCGGGGATTGAATCCACGCGTCTTCGGTTCCGTCCTCCACCATGAGGACACGGAGAGCAGCGACCTCGATTTGCTGATTGACGCTGCGGAGGGTTTCAGTCTGTTCGATAGGGCGGCAATCGCCGTTGCGATCGAAAACCTCACACACACAAAAGTCGATGTCAGGACCCCCGAAGATTTGTCGATGAAGTTCCGCAGCAGGATCGTCGCGGAAGCAAGACCCGTATGACAGGGAAGAAAGCGTTACGGATTCTCGATTACATCGAGCATATCATTGTCGCCATCACGCGCATCGAATCCTATGTCGAAGGACTCGATTGTGCGGCTTTTATCGAAAATTCGCTTGTTCAAGATGCGGTCATTCGCAACTTCGAAATCATTGGCGAGGCCGCAAATAAAATCAGAACCGTCGACGATGGGTTCGCGCAGCGGCATCCACGCCTTCGATTCGAACTCGCCTACGCAATGCGTAATGCGCTCGCACACGGCTATGATTCCGTCAATCTATCGACCGTATGGAACACGATCCATAATGACCTGCCGGCCATGAAACAGCAATTGATGGAAATTCGGCTTACCCCAGAAGATGAGGGTTAGAGAATCCTCGTGAATGTGCTCGGGAAAAATCAAATCACTCCGCGATTTTTGTCGGTGACGCTATGAATTCTGGGCATGCCTGCACAGAAGGGGGACAAGCGTCCTGACTACCCCGTTGGGTCCGCCCATTGCGTTCTGCAGCGATCGACCGCCTGACGCGGCGCTTCACGACTTCTTCGGCAGGAAGCCCAAGGCGCGCAGCAGCAACGGCATGGTGAGGCCCTGAACCACGATTGAGAAGCCGACAACTGCGAAGGTGGTGGCGACGATCACGTCGCGTTGCGGCAGACTATCGGGCAGAGATAGCGCCAGGGCGAGCGCGAGTGCGCCGCGCAAGCCGCCCCACCACAGCACATGCTGTTCGCGAAACGTGATTTTCCATCGCGACACGAGAAACAATGAACTCAGCGGATAGACGACGATGGCGCGCGCGCAAAGAACTGTCGCGATCGCCAGGGCCAGCGGCGTAAATCCCACAGAGGCAAAGGGAATAGTGGCGACGTCCGCGCCAATCAGCAGAAACACTACCGAATTGGCCAGGAAGGCCGCGAAATCCCAGAAGGACAGCACGAATTCCCGGCCCCTGAGGCTGATGTAGCCGCCTTCCTTCTCGCTCAAAATCCCCAGATTGCCCATGACAAGACCAGCCGTCACCGTCGCCAGCACGCCGGAGACATGAAGATGCTCAGCCACCAGGAAGGAGCCGAATGCGGCGATCGTGGTCAGCGCCGCTTCGACCAAATGCTCGGACGTGCGCAGCGAGACCAAGATGGCGCCGCCGCCAAACAAGCCGCCGACCGCGACTCCGCCGAGCACGATTTTCGCCAGGGTCATCACAATCATCGCAGCGCTCTGATCCGAGCCGCCGCTTTGCGCAAAGGCAAGCGCCATGACGAAAAGCACCGCCGCCGCGCCGTCGTTGAGCAGACTTTCGCTTTCGACCAGAAGCCGCATGCGGCCCTTAATTCTATTGTCTTTGAACATCGCGATGATCGCGACCGGATCGGTCGCTGCGATCAGCGCGCCGAAAACCATCGCCGAAAGCAGCGGCCAGCCGAAAGCGGTCATCGATATCGCGACGAAGACCGCGGAAATCAGCGTTCCGGCGCCCGCGAGCGCGAGCAGAGGCAGCGAGTCTCGCATCAGCTCGCGCCAGGAGAGCGTCAGCGCCGCCTCGAACAAGAGCGGCGGCAAGATCAAATCAAAAATCAGATCATGCGTCAGATGCGGCGCCAACTCGGCGTTGGACAGAGCGACGACGGCGCCGACGATGACCAGCCCGACGGTATAAGGCAGCCTGATCTGACGCGCGGCGATTGCGACCAACATCGCCACGGCCAGCACCGCGACTGCTTGCCTCAGACCTTCATCCATGACGCCACCGCTCCGCTCAAAGTAAATCTTGCATGGTTCTTTAGCCGCGCGGTCCCGGTTCGCGAAGCAAATTCGGTCCGCCATGGCGACGATGGCGCGCTTGCCTATCAGGGAACCATCGTCTATGCCGCATGGCTTCCCTTGTAGAGGAAGCAAGAGTGGGCAAGTCCAAACCGCCCGTCGCCGTCATCATGGGGTCGCAATCCGACTGGGCGACGATGCGCCACGCGGCCGAAACGCTGGCGGCGCTGGGCGTCGCCTGCGACGCGCGCGTCATTTCGGCCCATCGCACCCCCGATCGCCTGTTCGCTTTCGCTAAGGGCGCCGAATCGGAGGGCTTTGAAGTGATCATCGCCGGCGCCGGCGGCGCCGCGCATCTGCCGGGCATGACCGCGTCGATGACGCCGCTGCCGGTGCTTGGCGTGCCGATCGAATCGGACGCGCTGAAGGGCATGGATTCGCTGCTCTCGATCGTTCAGATGCCGGGCGGCGTGCCAGTGGGGACGCTCGCGATCGGCAAGCCCGGCGCGATCAACGCCGCGCTGCTCGCCGCCGCGATTCTGGCGCGCGCCGACAGAGCGCTCGCCACGCGACTGTCGGAATATCGCGCGCGCCAGACGGACAACGTGGCGCTGACGCCGCGCGACGGCGCGTGATGCTGCCGCCAGGCGCGACAATCGGCATTCTCGGCGGCGGTCAGCTTGCACGCATGCTGGCGCTGGCGGGCGCCCGGCTCGGGCTGAAGGCGCACGTCTTCTCCCCCTTCCCCGACGACCCCGCCTTCGACGTTTGCGCGGCGCGCACGCGAGCCGAATTTAACGATGAAGCCGCGCTCGCCGCATTCGCCGAATCCGTCGATGTCGTCACTTACGAATTCGAGAATGTTCCCGCCCGCACGGCGCAGGTGCTCGAGGCGCATCGTCCGGTGCGGCCCAATCCGAGAGCTTTGGCGCTGACTCAGGACAGGCTTATCGAGAAAGAGTTCGTCCAGAGCCTGGGAATCGCCACCGCCGACTTCGTCGCGGTCGACAACGCCGGCGCGCTTCCCCGCGCCGTCGCGCGGCTCGGCCGCAATTCGATCCTTAAGACGCGACGTTTCGGCTATGACGGCAAGGGCCAGACCCAATTGCGCGACGGCGGCGACCTTGCGGTCGCATTTCGCACGCTCGGCGGCGCGCCATGCATTCTCGAAAGCGTGGTGCCCTTCGCGAAGGAAGTGTCGGTTGTCGCCGCGCGCGGACTGGATGGCGAATTTCGCGCCTATGACGTCTGCGAAAACCTCCACGAACAGCACATTCTGGCGTGGACAATAGCGCCCGCCGAAATCGCCGACGCAACCGCGTCGGCGGCGATCGATATCGCCAGGCGCATCGCCGAGGCCGCGCAATATGTGGGCGTGATCGCTGTCGAAATGTTCGTGGTCGTCGATGAGGGGCGCGAAACTCTCCTGGTCAATGAAATTGCGCCGCGCGTGCATAATTCCGGACATTGGACGCTCGACGGCGCGCTGACCTCGCAGTTCGAGCAACATATGCGCGCGATCGCCGGCTGGCCGCTCGGCTCGACGCGGAGTCGCGGCCGCGTCGAAATGCGCAATCTGATCGGCGACGAGGTCAATGCATGGCCGGAACTGGCGCGCGAGGACGGCGTCTGCCTGCATCTCTATGGCAAGAAGGAGACGCGCCCCGGCCGCAAAATGGGCCATGTGACGCGCATTCTGTAGCGCCCGCGCTACCGGCCGCTCGGTCCTCGCCGAAGCGGCAGCGCGCGTCTCACGTCATGTCCGCCATTCCCTTGCATCATGACCCAATGAATATGCGTTGGGATACAACCTTAACTGTCATTTGAAGGAGCCGGCAAACTTGGAAGCCTGCCGGCCGCCGCAGCGCGGACGCTGGAGCACGCACGGGGCGTTTTGGTTTTCAGCCTGGCTTTGACGCCAGCCGTGAACTTTCTGTTTGCACTGTTTCGATCATTTTGCACGACGGCGTGATTCTTGTGTTACGCAGCCATCATTGGGACCAACAGTCTGACGATACTCGACAAAGCCTAAACGGACGAGGGTCGGAGGCGTCAATGAATGCGCTAGATTTTGACCAGGCGGCGGACGAAACCATCCGCGAAAACGATGTTTCGACGCTTCGGCCTGCCCGTGAGCGCGACGAGGTCGTGGCCGCGCTAAATCTTGTGTCGGAAACAGCGACGGCGATCAAAGCATTCGAGGAACAGGCGGCCCAAGCGCTAATGCGCGCCCAGGAGGTCGCCGACGCCGTGAGGGAAGATTTGGGCCGCGCTGAGCTGCGGGCCGAGCGCGCAGAGACAATGCAGCGCTTGTCCGAGGCTCACGTCGAACAAATGTCCGCCACCATCGAGCAGGCGCATCAAGAAATTGAAGTGCTGCAATCACAACTCGACTCCAAGATTGCAGAGTTGGCGGCATCGGAACGGCGGGCGGACGATGCAGAGGACGCTATCGAGCGAATCATGGATGTGATCCGCGCGCGCACCCTCCCGGTAAATTGAACATCCTTTCAGAGTAAGCGCGGGCCTATCTAGGCCTACGTCCAAAACGAATGAAAAAGCCCGGCGCGAACCGGGCTTTCTCTTTGACGAAATGAAACGCTTGGGGTTCGTTCGTCAGTATTTCGCAATGACCGGAGCCGCGCCGAAATTGAAGTGGTAGTTCACGCCGGCGCGGACGATGTGCCCGTTGAGGCGTTCTCTTCGCTCATATCGGATTCTTCACGCTGCTCGCTTGTCTAGCGGCTCCGGCTCCCTGGCGCTGCGGCGGGAGAAGTAGGTCAGCCGAGATCGATCCAACGTAAGGCTATTTCATTCTCAAAACTGCATCGGATATTCTGCGCGCGATTTGGCGGAGATTCGCATGTATGTGCCCTATCAAACCCTTGCCGTCATGCTGTTGGTCGGCCTCGTCGCTGGATGGATTGCTGCAAAGGTCGTGACAAAACATGGCATGGGGATCGCCGGCGACGTGATTGTTGGAGTGATCGGCGCTTTCATCGGGGACTGGCTGCTGCCCCGGCTCGGCGTTCATTTGGGGGCGGGACTCGCGCTTACCGTTTTCAACGCTACGGTCGGAGCCATCGTCTTGCTCGTGCTGGTTCGCGTGATCCGAGCCGTTTGAAGCGAGCTTGGTGGCGTCGATTCCAAGCGGGCAAGAGCGACGGGCGCTCAGTCCATCGCATCACGCCTCACGCCATCTCACCAAATCTCAAGCTGCAAGTTGGAGCTGAGAAGGGTCAATCTGTCGCCAACGCTCGCCCATGTCCGGCGACGCCTTTTCCGTATTCTTCCGCATGCTGGGCTTTGGCGACCTAAATACGGAGTCAACCAATTGATTTTATTGGCGCGCCCAAGGGGATTCGAACCCCTGTTTTCGCCGTGAAAGGGCGACGTCCTAGGCCTCTAGACGATGGGCGCGGGGTGCGCTGTCGCGTCGCGGCGGCGCGAGGGCTGTATAGAGGCGCGGGCGGCGCAAGACAAGGCCGGCGCTCGGCGCCACGGCGCCGCACGGCTTCGCGTTTGCGCCAAATTCGGCGAGGCCCTAAAGCATCGCTCCCATGCTGACGATCAACGATCTCGTCTACCGGCTCGGCGGCCGGCTGCTCTTCGACCATGCCGGGATTTTTCTGCCGGGACGCTGCCGCGCCGGCTTCGTCGGCCGCAACGGCGCCGGCAAGACGACGCTGTTTCGGCTGATCAGCGGCGAGATCGCGCCCGAAAGCGGGACCATTTCGCTGCCCTCGCGCACAAGGCTCGGACGCGTCGAACAGGAGGCGCCGGGCGGCCCGACGGCGCTCATCGACTTCGTGCTGGCGGCGGACCTCGAGCGCGCCGAACTCATCGCGCGCGCCGAGGCCGCGCATGATCCCCATGACATCGCCGACATCCAGACTCGCCTCGCCGACATCGACGCCCATTCCGCGCCGGCCCGCGCCGCCGCCATTCTGCACGGGCTCGGCTTCGACGCGGCGGCGCAGCTCCGGCCTTTGTCGGAATTTTCCGGCGGCTGGCGGATGCGCGTCGCGCTGGCGGCGGTGCTGTTTTCCCAGCCCGACCTGCTGCTCCTCGACGAGCCGACCAATTATCTCGATCTCGAAGGCACGCTGTGGCTTGTCGATTATCTCTCTCGCTATCCGGCGAGCGCGATCGTCATCAGCCATGACCGCGATCTGCTCGACGCCGTCGCCTCTCATATTCTGCATCTCGAGCGCGGCAGGCTGACGATTTACAAGGGCGACTATTCTTCCTTCGAAAAGCAGCGGCGTGAGGCGCAGCTTCTCGCCGCCAAGGGCGCGAAGAAACAGGAAGAGCAGCGCAAACATCTGCAGGCCTTCGTCGACCGTTTTCGCGCCAAGGCGACGAAGGCGCGTCAGGCGCAGTCGCGCCTAAAACTTCTTGCCAAAATGGAGCCAGTCGCGGCGATCGTCGACGACGCGATATTGCCGATTCACCTCCCTTCGCCCGAAAAGCCGCTGTCGCCGCCGATCATCGCGCTGGAGAAAGCGTCGGTCGGCTATGGCGATCGCGTGGTGCTGTCGCGGCTCTCCTTGTCGATTGCGAATGACGATCGCATCGGCCTGCTCGGCGCCAATGGCAATGGCAAATCGACCTTCGCCAAATTGCTTGCCGGACGGCTTCCGCCCTGCGGCGGCGAGATGGTGCGCGCGCCAAAGCTCGATGTTGGATTTTTCGCACAGCATCAGATCGACGAATTGAACGAGAGCGAGACGCCTTACGCTGTCTTGGCACGGCTGATGCCGGGCGCTGCGGAAGCGCGCATTCGCGCCCGCGCGGCGCAGACCGGATTTTCCGGCGCGCGCGCCGATACGCCGATCGCCAGTCTTTCCGGCGGTGAAAAGGCGCGGCTGTTGCTCGGCGTCGCCGCCTTTAATGCGCCGCATCTTCTGATCCTCGACGAGCCGACGAACCATCTCGACATCGACAGTCGCGCCGCGCTGATCGAGGCGATCAATGATTATGAAGGCGCCGTCATTCTGGTTTCGCATGATCGCTATCTGCTGGAGGCCTGCGCCGATCGGCTGTGGCAGGTCGATGACGGAACGGTGCGCGCGTTCGACGGCGACATGGACGATTACGCGCGGCTGGTGCTGTCGAAATCGCGCGATGATGACTCGAAGCAAGCGCCCCTCGCGCCGGCGCAAGACGCGCTAAAGCAAGAGGCACCAAAGCGCCGCGACGCCGGCCAGACGCGGCGCAAGCTCGCCGCCGCCGAGGAGCGCGTCGAGAAATTCACCCAGCTTCTCGCCCGCGTCGACGAAGCGCTCGCCGCCCCCGACGCCTTCGCCCGCAATCCGCAAGAGGCGGCGCGTCTGGCGTCGCAGCGCGAGGAATTGGCGGTCGCACTCGCCGCCGCGGAAGAGCAATGGCTGGAGCTTGCGGCGGAGGCGGAAGCTTAGAGCGCCGCACGCCAGATAATGCCGCTTATCGCAATAAAATCAGGATTGATTCTGGCGAACGCCGCACTATCAACGTAGAGTTATCTGGTTGCTACCGCATCGGCTGGGAACGGCTATGCTCGAGACTTGCGGAAATAAACCAGCCAGCCAACCCGGCGGCGGCGCATGACTGAGCCGGGACTAGGCCACCGACCAGCAGCCGTCTCGCTCACAGCGCCAGACGCGCTGAGCGAAGCTTCACTGGCGTCTGCGATTGTCGAAACCATCGTCGAACCGCTTTTGGTCCTGGACGGGGGGCACCGCGTCATTTTGGCGAATCCCGCCTTCTGTCGTCATTTCAAAGTAGAGCCTACGGAAACTCTACACCGTACAGTCTATTCTCTCGGCGATGGACAGTGGGATATCGTTCCATTGCGGAAGCTGTTGGGCGAAGTTTTGAGCGAGAACTCCAAGATCAGTGGCTTTCGCGTCGAGCATGAATTCCCGTCGATCGGAAAGCGCATCATGTTGCTGGACGCCAACCGAATACGACGCGACAGCGAAAGCGACGCGATCCTCCTCGCCATCAACGACATCACAGAGTGCGAGCGCGTGCGCTTGGAACTAGAAGGCGAAAGGGATTTCGCCGAAAAACTCATCGATAGCGTTCGAGAGAGCATATTGGTGTTGGGGGGGATTTGTGCGTCCATTACGCCAATCAGAATTTTTACGATCGTTTCATGGTGTCGAAGAAAGAAACCGAAGGCGTTTTTGTCTGGGAACTCGGTAACGGCCAATGGAACAGTTTCGACGACTTCGCAATAGAACATGAGTTTGAGACGATCGGTCATCGAACGATGCTGCTTAACGGACGCCGTTTAGATAAGCTGGACCTCATTCTTCTGGCCATTCGCGATATTACCGAGTTGCGCCATCATGAGGCGCGCCAATCGGCGTTGTTGGGCGAGCTTCAGCATCGCGTCAAAAACATCCTTGGCAAAGTGCGCTCGATGGCGAGGCATACGCGAAGGGGTCACCACAGCTTAGATGAGTTCATCGAAGCTTTCGACGGACGGCTCGATGGGCTCGCAAGGACGCAAGACCTGGTGCTGACGGCGCCGTCCGGCACGATTCAGCTACGCGACATCGTAGTTGCGGAGCTAACGGCGGGCGGCGCGGAACTAGGATTGCATTTCACGGTCGAAGGCCCAGCGGTCGCTCTTTCGCCGCGCGACGCGCAGGCGATGGGCATGACGATCCATGAGTTGACGACAAATGCCGCCAAGCACGGCGCTCTCAAAACCGAAAAGGGACGTATTGAAATCAGTTGGCGCGTGGATCAAACGGAAGGAGGCCAGCAATTGAAGTTTGGTTGGCGAGAACACGGCGTGAAGGTCGAGGACGTTGCGCCTGCCAGAGGGTTCGGGACGGAGGTCATCGAGAGAAACTTGGCTTATCTGTTGGGTGGGAGCGCGCGCCTTGCCTTCACTCCGGGCGGCGCTGACTATCGACTGGAGTTTCCCTTGCCATCAGTAAACACGGGGAAGAGCGATGGGTCAGCTCCTTAAAGGTCATCGCATCTTAATCGTAGAGGATAACTTCGTCATGGCGCTCGATCTCAGCCTGATGGTTGAGGGATTGGGAGGGGCCGTGATCGGCCCTGTGGGTCGACTCGAGGAAGGCATCGCTCTCGCACAATCCAGCGAACTCGACGCCGCAATATTGGACGTGAATTTGGACGGCTCTAACACATTCTTCTTGGCCGATGGTTTGGTGGCCGCAGACGTTCCGGTGATTTTTGCGACTGGATACGACATCAAGATGCTACCGGAGCGTTTTGCCAATATTCCGAAGCTTTCCAAGCCGTTTAGCGTCCGTACCGTCGAAAAGGCCATCCGGGAAGCTTTTTCGGATCGTTTGTAGAACTTCCGTCGTCATGAGACCAAGACGCAAGCTATGAAAACGCAAAAAATGCATTGGTTGTCGAGACGCGTTGGGCGAGGCGGGCCACGAAAAGTCAATCAACTCGCGTACCGCAGCGTGTCGTAAATGGCCTACGGGATCAAATCTCGGAATTCCTGGTGTCTTTGGACATAATCCGCGACAAAGGAGCAGTCGCCCCTAACCTTCAGCCCCCGAGCGCGGGCGAATTCCAGGGCGTTGCGGATCAGCTCCGATGCGACGCCTTGGCCGCGCAGTCGCGGCGGCGTCTGCGTCGAGGTGAAAACCATGACGCCATTGTCGATGCGGTAATAGGCGAGCGCCGTGTCGCCATCGACGTCGAGTTCGAAGCGATTGAGTTCGGGGTTGTCGCGCACGCTTCCCCAGTTACGTCTGGCTGCAGGTTCGCCTTTAGCCTTGCCCATCGCCTCGCTCATGCCGGCCTCCCTGAGACTTCACCTCCCGAAATGGGCGCGCGCCGCCAAAAAGGAAAGACGCCCGCGGCTTGCGTTTTCCGCCCTGCCGGGGTTCAAAAGCCCAGCCCGCGCCATTCGCCCGGGCGGCGGACGGGCTATGCTCGCCGCTCCCGAATCGCCCAGTTGGACCCCACATGCGCCTTTCCCGCTATTTCCTGCCGATTTTGCGCGAGACCCCGAAAGAGGCCGAAATCGTCTCGCACCGGCTGATGCTGCGGGCGGGCATGATCCGGCAGGAGTCGGCCGGCATCTACGCCTGGCTGCCGCTCGGGCTGCGGGTCTTGAACAAGATCAACGCCATCATCCGCGAGGAGCAGACCCGCGCCGGGGCCATCGAATGTCTGATGCCGACCATTCAGCCCGCCGATCTGTGGCGCGAGTCGGGACGCTATGACGCCTATGGCAAGGAAATGCTGCGCATCGCCGACCGCCATGACCGCGAGATGCTCTATGGCCCGACCAATGAGGAGATGATCACCGAGATTTTTCGCGCCTCGGTGCGCTCCTATAAGGATTTGCCGCTCAATCTCTTCCATATCCAGTGGAAGTTTCGCGACGAGGTCCGCCCGCGTTTCGGCGTGATGCGCTCGCGCGAGTTCCTGATGAAGGACGCCTATTCCTTCGATCTGACCGCCGAGGCCGGCCGACATTCCTATAACAAGATGTTCGTCGCCTATCTGCGCACCTTCGCGCGCATGGGCCTGACCGCCATTCCGATGGCGGCCGAGTCAGGTCCGATCGGCGGCAACAGCCATGAGTTCATCACTCTCGCCTCGACCGGCGAGAGCGAGGTCTTTTGCCATAAGGATTTCCTCTCCTTCGCGCCGCCGCCCGCCTCGATCGATTTCGACGACGCGGCTGCTCTGCAGGGAATCGTCGACCAATGGACCAGCCGTTACGCGGCGACGAGCGAGATGCACGACGAAGCGGCCTTCGCCGCCGTGCCGGAGGAGGCGCGGCTCGCGGCGCGCGGCATCGAAGTCGGCCATATTTTCTACTTCGGAACCAAATATTCCGAACCGATGAAGGCCGTTGTCAACGGTCCTGACGGCAAGGAGGTCCTGGTGCAGATGGGGTCCTACGGCATCGGCCCGTCGCGACTGGTGGCGGCGATTATCGAAGCGAGCCATGACGACAATGGCGTCATCTGGCCTGAAGCCGTCGCGCCATTTCACGTCGGCGTCGCCGATCTCAAGGTTGGCGACGCGGCGACGGGCAAGGTCTGCGCCGATCTCGTCGCCCAGTTCGAGAACGCCGGCCTGGACGTGCTGCATGAGGACCGAGACGAACGTCCCGGCGCAAAATTCGCCACGCTCGATCTCATTGGCCTGCCCTGGCAGGTTCTCGTCGGTCCCAAGGGCCTCGCCGAAGGCAGGGTCGAGGTGAAACAGCGCCGCACCGGCGAGCGCGAACTGCTTTCGCCTCACGACGCCGTCACCCGCATCGTCGCGGCCGTCAGACCGGGGCAGGCATGAGCGAAGCGGCGCGGCCGGCGAAAGGCGCCGGCGCTTTCTCGGCCTTCGAGTGGACAGTGGCGCTACGCTATCTGCGCGCCCGTCGCGCCGACGGCTTCGTCTCGGTGATCGCCGGATTTTCCTTTCTCGGCATCATGCTCGGGGTCGCGACCCTCATCGTCGTCACCTCGGTGATGAACGGCTTTCATCGTGAACTGATGGACAAAATCCTTGGGGTCAACGGCCACGCCTTTCTTCAGGCGGTGGACACGCCCTTTACCGATTGGGAGCAGGTGTCGGCAAAGACCGCAAAGTTGCCGGGAGTCCAGCTCGCTATTCCGATGGTCGAGGGCGCGGCCGGCATATCGACGCAGTTCGGCCAGTCGGGCGTGCTCGTGCGCGGCGTGCGCGAGAAGGACCTGACGCGGCTGCCGGGCGTGGCGAGCAATGTGAAGAGCGGCACGCTTGCGGGCTTCGACAAGGCCGGCGGCGTCGCCATCGGTCAGCGGCTGGCCGAGACGCTCGGGGTCAGCGTCGGCGATCCGGTGAGCCTGCTCGTCGCCAAGGGCGTGCAGACGCCGTTTGGCGTCGCGCCGCGGATCAAGGCCTACACCGTCGTCGCGATCTTTTCGATCGGCATGTCCGAATTCGACAATGTCTTCGTCTATATGCCGCTCACCGAGGCTCAGCTCTTCTTCAACAAGGACCATGAAGCGACGGTCATCGAGGCCTTCGTCGCTGATCCAGAGAAGATGGACGACTTTCGCATCAATGTCGAAAAGGCGATCGCGCGCCCATTGATCGTCACCGACTGGCGCCAGCGCAACAAGACATTCTTCGACACGCTGCAGGTCGAAAAGAATATCCTCTTCATCATTCTGGCGCTGATCGTCGTGGTCGCCGCCTTCAACATCATCTCCGGCCTGACGATGCTGGTGAAGGACAAGACTCAGGACATCGCCATATTGCGCACCATGGGCGCGACGCGCGGCGCGGTGTTGCGGGTCTTTCTGATCATCGGCGCTTCGATCGGCGTCGTCGGCACGCTGGCCGGATTCGCGCTGGGTCTGGCGCTGGCGAAAAACCTTGACACGATTCGCGTCTTTCTCAACAAGCTCTTCGACGCCAATCTCTTTCCCGCGGAATTCTATTTCCTCTCGCGGCTTCCGGCGATCGTCGACCCGCGCGAAGTCGCGGCGATCGTCGTCATGACTCTCGTTCTCGCCATTCTCGCCTCGATCTATCCAGCCTGGAAGGCAGCGTCGCTCGACCCGATCGAAGCGCTGCGGCACGAGTAACCGCGATGAACGAGGCCATTCTCGAATTGCGCAAGGTCGCGCGCCACTATCGCGAAGGCGAGGCGCGACTGGACATCCTCGTCGACATTAATCTGTCGATCTATCCCGGCGAGACGGTCGCGCTGCTGGCGCCGTCGGGCGCCGGCAAATCGACGCTGCTCCATATCGCCGGGCTCCTGGAACGGCAGGACGGCGGCGAAGTCCTGATCAGCAACGCGCCGACGTCGCGCATGTCGGATGCCGAGCGCACGCGGCTGCGCCGCGCCACCATCGGCTTTATCTACCAGTTCCATCACCTGCTGCCGGAGTTCTCGGCGCTCGAGAATGTGGCGCTTCCGCAGATGATCAAAGGCTTGAACCGGGACGAAGCGCGCCTCAGGGCGCAAGAGCTGCTCGAATATCTTCGGCTTGGACCGCGCGCCTCGCATCGCCCCTCGGAGCTTTCCGGCGGCGAGCAGCAGCGCGTCGCCATCGCGCGCGCCGTCGCCAATGCGCCGCATCTTCTCCTCGCCGACGAGCCGACCGGCAATCTCGATCCGCGAACGGCGGAACATGTTTTCGGCACGCTGCTGACGCTCGCGCGCAGCACCGGCCTCGCGGCGCTGATCGCTACTCACAATCTCGAACTCGCGAAACAAATGGACCGCCGCGTGACGTTACGCGACGGTCGCATTGAACAGTTGAGCTGAAGCGGATTTAAGCTTCCGGTTTCTTTTTGCCCATAAATTGGGCCCGGTACCAAAGGCCGAAACCGACCAGCGCCAAGGCCCCGAAGAACACGGCGATGGTGATTTCCCTAGACTGCGTCAAACCGACGGAGAAGGGAAAGCGCGCGACATATTCCTTGGTCCCGTCATCGCTTTTCGCCTTCACGAGCCCGATGAACTTGCCTTCCTTCGGAAAGACATGCTCGAAGGTGAGCGTGCCGGTCTTATACTTCTTGGGCGGCGAGTAATACTCGGTGTTGGCCTCGAGATTTTCGTTGTCGTTGCTCTGGCCAACGTCGCGCACGACGCGCATCTCGAGATTCATGTCGCGCAACTCGTCCTGCTGCGCGTCAAGCGTAATGATGGTGGAGCCTGCGTCTGGAATGTCGTCGCAGAATTGCTCGCGCGACTTTTGCGGCTGATATCCGGTAAAGGTCATCGTATCGGGGCCGAGTTTCATCAAGCATTGGCCCTGGTCGATGCCGACGTCGCCATGCGCATGCGCTTGCGTGACCCAACCGGCCGCCGCCAACAGCACGGCGGCAAAAAATCGCATGATCATCTGGTCTTCTCCCTTCTGGACGGGCCGCCCTCATTCGGCGGTCTTATCGGCGCGCGGGTCCGGCCCCGGCGCGACCATGTCTCGCACGCTTGGTGCGCGAAAGCGAGCCAACGAGCGAGGGCCCGGAACCGTCAGCTTCGCTCTAGTCAGTATAGGACAGGAGCGCCTCGCTTGTCCCGCGACCAAGGGACACGGTAGGCAAAAAATATGCGCAGGCGCGTTTTAAAATAGTCATGCGCGGCCGGCATATTGTACAATCCTATCGGCTGACGATAAAATTTGCGGCCCGCGCCCGCGGGAGAAATAACTTAAATTTCATGTGGTTATTTGGTTTACATCATTCAATGACAGCATCGCCGCCAGGGTTGGCGAAGTTAAATTTTCATTTAACTTAATCCAACCTCCACAAAAAACGGCGGGAAACATGTTGAACGTTCCTTACCTGCGTCCCCAGACTGAACTTTCTGTCAACGGCGGCTGTCTTTCGACTACATGGTTGAAAGACCGTCAAGCTCTAGTACTGCGCAAGACTCGACCGGGTTTTGATGCGCCGACGATCAGGATAATTACTGAACTTTTAGCGGCGATCGAGCGAGGGGAGCTGAACGAAATTCGCTACCTCGTGTACGATTTCGCCCACGGCCTCCGCGAAGCGACAAGACCGGCGGAAGGCTTCGGCGAAATCGCCGCTCAAAATTCGGAGCTGATCGTCGATACGCCGGTGATCACGCTGGCTTGGGCGCGCGGCTTGATGAGCGGCTCCGATTTCGACTTCGCGATGCACTGCTCGGCGATCGTCGCGGAAAGGAACGCGCATTTCTCCTTTTCGGGAGACGCCGCGGACCTTCTGGGACTTTACGCGGCGGTCGGCCGAACACTGGGCTTTGTCAAGGCCGAGCGTCTCATCGAGAACAATGCGGCGCTCACCGCGGAAGAAGCGCGTGATCTGCTGATCGTTCGCGATGTCGTCGAGCCGCAGGCGGGGACCGCCGCAATCGAGCATTACCTCGCCCAATTCGGCCGGCGCTACAATGCGTCGCACGCGATTTTTCGCGCGCAGCGCATGGTGCAGCCTGTCGTCGATCGGCGGAGTCTGGCGGCGCTTGAGCGCCACTGAGGATTGCTCGCCGAACGCTCACGCCGCGCTGACGAGGCGCGGCGCGTCGCGCCAATGAGCAAGCAGCGGACGAAGCTCCTCGATTGGCCGGGGCCGCGTGTAGAGATAGCCCTGAATGAGAAAAATATTCTTGCTCGCCATGAAGGCCAGTTGAGCGTCGGTCTCGACGCCTTCGGCGACGAGGTCAATGGACAGATCGTGTGCGAGCGCAGAGATCGCTGAGACGATTGCCTGCGTTTTAGGCGACTCGATCGCTTGCCGAGCGAAGGCGCGATCAATCTTGACCTTCTTTACCGGAAAACGATTGAGATAGCCGAGGCTGCTGTATCCGGTGCCGAAGTCGTCGAGCGAGAGACGCACGCCCAGCGCTTCAATCTCCCGCAATTTGCTGTCGACGTCGTCGGATTCCATCAGCGTCGTTTCTGTGATTTCGAGCTCGAGGCGATCGGGCTCCAATCCCGATTGGCGGACCGTCTCCGCGACGACTTCCGCCAATTCCTTCTGCTGGAATTGTCTCGGCGAGATATTGACCGCGACGCGAATATTCGAGGGCCAGGATTTGGCGTCGTTGCACGCCTGCCGCAGCACCCAGGCGCCGAGCTCGATAATCATGCCTGTTTCTTCCGCGATGGGAATGAATTCGCCCGGACGGATCATGCCTTTGGTCGGGTGGCGCCAACGCAGCAGCGCCTCCAAGGTTACGATGGTCGCTGTGCGGGAATCGACGACCGGCTGGTAATAAACCACCAGTTCGTTGGCCAGGAACGCATGACGCAGCTCGGTGTCGATCGCGCGCTTTCTGGTGAGGGCCTCTTGCATTTCCTGCGAGTACCAGATCGCCTTGCCGCGCCCCTGAGCTTTCGATCGATAGAGCGCGAGATCGCTGCATTTGAGCAGGCCGCCTGACGTTTCCGAATCCTTCGGCGCCAGGGCCATGCCGATGCTCGCGCCAATGTTGATGACATGGTTTTCGACAACGAAGGTGCGCTGCATCTCGCTCAGTATTTTGACGGCGAGTTCATCGACGTCGGGAAGCTTTTCGCCGGCGCGCAGCAGCACGCAGAACTCGTCTCCGCCGAGTCTTGCAACCACATGCGGCTGCGGGACGCAGGCGGCAAGACGCGCGCCGACCGCGGAGAGCAGCTGGTCGCCAATCGAATGACCCAGCGTGTCATTGACCTCCTTGAACCGATCGAGATCGACGTTGAACAGTACGGACTGAAATCCCTGCTGCCCGAGCTGAAGCATTTCATCCTCAAGCGTCTCCTGGAACTGATAGCGATTTGGCAGATTCGTCAGATCGTCGAAATGGGCCATTCGCTCGATTTCGCGCAGCGCCCGCTTTTGAAGCGTCACGTCCTCGATGACGGTGATGAAGGATCCCGCTTCGGCGCGCTCGCAGTGAAATTCGAAAAAACGCTCGCCAAGCTTATGCGTGAAGATGTTCGCATGCGGCATGGCGATATGCCGCTTCCATCGCTCGATGAAGATGTCGATTTCCTCCGCCGACAGACCGGCGCTCTTGCCGATCGCATGCGCAAGCGCTTCGAGCTTGATCGGCGACGTCGCCGCGACGATGCCGAAGAAATCGAAGACGCGCCGATTCAGCACAGTGACGGTGAGATCGGCGTCCCCCATGCACAGGCCATGCGTCATCGAATTGAGCGCCTGACTGAATTTTTGGCGCTGGCGAGAGGCGTCCAGACCGTTGCGCAGCGCCGATTCCAGGTTCCCGTGCAAAAATTTCGTCGTCGAATGAATGGATATGATCAGCAGCAAGACGATGAGCGCCAGGCCGAGGTAGCGGCGCTCCTCATGCATCAGCGCGGCGATCGCCAGAGGAAGAGCAAGGCCGAGCGATTGTGCGAGAACGATCCAGGGACGGCCGGCGTTGCGGCCAGCAAGTCCGCTCAATCCGCTCATCATGATGACGATGCTGTAGATGCCGAGAAAATCGGTGGAGTGACTATAGAACAGGACGGCGACAGAAGCGCCGACCGCGGTCATGAAGCCGACGGCGCCAATCGCGTAGAGACGCTCCCATTTCCTGGACTCCCGCCGGCGAAGCGTGACCGGCGTGCGCGCATGAGCGAAGAAAACATACAGCCGAAAGGCGCCGAGGACGACGATCAGCGCGACGAAGTAGAGATAGATCGGATCGCCGAGCAGGAGCCATGCGAGGCCCGGCGCGATCAGGCCGCCGAGCAGCCCCGCGAAAAAAGAACCGGCCGTTCCGAAGAGCGTTTCGACGAGATCGCTATGGATCTGGACGTCGGAGCTTTCGCTGGCGTCGGTCTTTCCGCGGGAGCGCATGCGCTAGTCCGCCTCCGAAGATGGAGGATTTTTCGCGGCGTCGCGCTCGTCGACAGGCGGTCCATCGCCGACGAGGCGCGACTGCGCCGAGACGAGCCGCTCCATATAGCGCAAGTCATGCTTCGAAATGGCGAGTGAGCAATCCGTCCAAAGCTCGACGACTTGCAGCAATTCCTCCTTGCGGATTGGAAAACATTGCTTTCGATGCTTGACCAGCGCAAGACGGCGCAGGAATTTCGAACCGTCCGGGTCATGCATCCATTCCTGTGCGGTCTTGAGCGCCCCGCCCTTCGGCGCGACGAGGTCGATGATGTCGAGATCGAACAGCTCGCGGGCCGAATAGACGCGACCGGCAGATATGATCTGCTGCGTGCGCGCCGGCCCGACCCGCCGCGTCAGAAAGGTCACCGCGCCCATGCCGGGAAATGTATTGAAGGCGATCTCGGGCACGCCCAGACGCGACCCCTCCTCGGCGATGACAAAATCGGTGGCGAGCGCGCCTTCGAAACCGCCGCCCATACACTGCCCGCTCACGACGGATAGCGTCACAACAGGAAGGTCGAAGGCTGACGTCAGCGCGTACATGACCTCGATGCAAGCATGGGCGTAAGTTAACAGCGACTCCCGGTCATTTCGCTTGATGCACGACACGAATGTCGCAAGATCGCCGCCCAGGCTGAACACATTCGGCTTCTTCGACGCCATGACGACGTAGCGGATCGGCCAGTTCGCGCCCTCCTCTTTCACCAGGTATTTGAGCGCGTCGCGAAACTCGATCGCGTCCTGCAGCATCCGCAATGTGTAACAATGCGGAGAATCTGCACGATAATTCATCCACACCGATTGCGTCGGAGCGTCATATTCAATTTCGAGGTACTCAAAGCGCCAGTCGGGAAAATTTTGAGGCGGATGTCTGAGGGGCGAGACGCTCGTCATCGCGAAGGGTTTAAGGCCAAAACCTCCCTCCCCGGTCTCATTGGAACGCATAGGAGCCGCGACGCTCGGCGCGGCGGCGCCGCGCGAACAGCCCAACTCTTCATGTGAGCTCAAACTGGCATATAGCAATGATTTCAACTCTCGGTTGTTAATTTTTCCTCTTCAAGGTCAGATGAGAGTTTGAGGAAACGTCAAAAGCTGATCGAATTCAATGGCCTATTTAGCGAGATCCGCGTCTGCGTCAAGCCACCTCGAACCAAGTCGCCAGCCCGCCCGCTTCATGTTCCAAAATATCGTCATGAATCGCCCATTTTCCAGGCGATTCCGCGACGAAGGCGGCGTGTTTGCTCTTTCCGGGCGGAACGATCACGCCATTGCGCCAATAGGGCTCCCAGCCGTCGTCGAGATCATGCAGCAGGCGCATGCACTGGCCATGAATATGCATGGCGAGCGCAACGCCCGATCTGTTAACAAACCCGAGCGTAACCGCGCTTCCGCGGGCGACCTTAAAGAGCGCCGGGCCTTCATAGGCTTTCGTCGGCGCGCCGTTGATCGTCCAGATGGGGCCGACCCCGCTCCTGCGCGGCTCGATCACGAGATCGACCTTCCTGGCGCCTGCAAGCCTGATCTCGGGAGGAAGCGCGGGATTTTGCGGAAGCGACGCGATCGGCGCACGCTTTGGGGTCTTCTGGCCTTTGGCTTGCGCGACGAGAAGATCGCGATCCTCGCCGTTCGGCCCGCGCAGCGTCAGACTGGCCTTGGCGCCTTCCGTTTCCGGCATGTCGAACATCAACTCGAAGCGCGCGCCCGGCGCGACCGGCACGCTGCGCCTGATCGGCTCGAAGGCCTCGCATGGCTGGCTATCGATGGCGATGACGAAAGGTTGGGCCCCCGCCACGGATAGAACCATGATCCGCGCATTGCTCAAATTGGCGAGCCGCAGCCGCACCCTGGCGCCTGGCGCGAGACTTTGCGCCGCTGGCGCAGCCTTGCCATTGACGCAGAGAAGAGAGCCGATCCTTCCGGCGCCGCGCGCGGCCGCTGGATCGTCGAAGCCGCCGACCACCTGGCCGGCATCGTCGAGCAGCCAGTCGTCGAGGACGAGCAGCAGGTCCGCGTCGGCCTGGAGCGGCGTCGGCTCATCGACGACCAGCAGTCCCTTCAGGCCGCGGCCCATGAGCTCCGGGGTCGCGCCGTAGACGCTCGGCCGGTAGCAGAACAAGCCGGGATCGGCGAGCTTGCGGCGATAATCGAAGGAGGCGCCCGGGGCGACCGGCGCCTGCGTCAGCGGCGCGACGCCCTCCATCGCATTGTCGCCGCGCAGGCCATGCCAGTGAATCGTCGCCGGCCGGTCGAGCCTATTGAGAAAACGCACGGCGAGTTCGTCGCCCTGACTGTAGCGCTGAACCGGTCCGGGCGTCGTCCCGTCGAAACCGAGAATGCTGGTTTCGCGGGCGCCGGACAGCGGCGCCTTCCCCGGCCGCGCCTCGAGCGTGCGTAGACCCGCAGGCGCCTGCCCTTGCGCCGGCAAAGCGGTCAGGCTGGCGGCGACGCCGGAAAGCACTGCGCGGCGGGAGAAAGGCTTCGACATGGCGCGCTAGCTATGGCGCAGGCGAGCCGCCAGGGCAATGACCGGACGCCCAACGCTTCACGCGCGGCGAGGAGAGCGGCTGGATCACGCAGCATTTGGGCGGAATCGCCCAAATGCGGATGACGTGATCGATTCTAAAAGCTTAGAACGCGCCTTGCGCGAAAAACCGGGTTCCACTTTTTCGCAGCGCGCTCTAGAACCGCCAAAAGCGTAAGGAGACCCAAGGCATGACCGCGCCAAACGGCAGGTTGATCGCCGCCATTTTCGGCTTCTGCGGCGCCGCCGGTTTTCTGCCGCCCGCCGCATCGGGACAGGCGTCGCAAGCCTATTCCGACTATCGCCAGTCCCTGATCGCCAGCGGCTGGAGGCCGAACGTCGGCTATGGGTTGAAAACCGCCAGGGGCAAGGCCCTCTATAAGTTTCCGGAGGTCGTTTGCGGCCCGACGCTGTGCAACGCTAAATGGCGCGACCCGCAGGGTCACGAGAAGCTCATCACGCTGATCCGGGGGCTCAACGGCGCCGATCACCAAGTGGCGCCACGGTAGCCGGCGGCGCTGGCGTCTCGCCGCGTCCATGCTATAGAGCGACGCCCGGCGAGTCGCGCTCGCGCTTGGCGCGCGTCGACGCTGCGTCCAAGCGCGCGGGGATGCGCCCTTTTTAGGGTTCAGGATCGTTTGAGAGGAAGTCGAAGGCTCGGCTTCGCCTCAAGCGGTCCCGGTTCGTGGGCAGGGATTAAGGCGGCTTTCCCGCCGATCGCGGGCGTGGCGGAACTGGTAGACGCGCCGGATTTAGGTTCCGGTGACGAAAGTCGTGGGGGTTCGACTCCCTCCGCCCGCACCAGAGTCGCCTCCCGTGGCAGTCGCACACGCGTCGTCGCGCGCCGACGACGCGGCAGTTATTAGAAGGTATCGAGATGCAGGTAACCCAGACCTCCTCGCAGGGTTTGAAGCAGGAATACACGGTGGTTCTGCCGGCAGGCGAACTTGCCGCCAAGCTCGCCGCGCAGCTCGCCGAGCTTCAGGCCAAGAGTCAGATCAAGGGGTTCCGACCCGGAAAGGCACCGATCGGCCATCTCAAGAAGCTCTACGGAAAGAGCATCATGGGCGACGTCTTGCAGGAGGCGGTCAATGACGCCAATCGCAAGATCGTCGAGGAGAATGAGCTGCGCATCGCGTTCGAGCCGAAGATCGATTTTCCCGGCGGGCAGGAGGAAGTCGAGCGCGCGCTCGCGGCCGATGGCGATTTTTCCTACGTCGTCACTTTCGAAACGCTGCCCAAGTTCGAGGTCGGCGCGTTCGATGACATTTCCATTGAGCGTCCCGTGGCGGAAGTGGCGGATGAGGACGTCGACAAGGCGCTGCAGTCTCTCGCCGAGCGCGCCCAGGAGTTCGAGGACAGGCCGGAAGGCGCTAAGGCCGAGTCTGGCGACAAGGTGACGATCGATTTTACCGGCAAGCTCGACGGCGAAGCTTTCGAAGGCGGCACGGGCGGCGACGTCGATCTGGTGCTGGGCTCAGGAACCTTCATTCCCGGCTTCGAGACGCAGCTCGAGGGCGCCGCCGCTGGCGAGCAGCGTCTCGTCAAGGTCCGCTTCCCGGATGACTACGCCGCCAAAACGCTCGCGGGGAAGGACGCCGAATTCGATGTGACGGTCAAGGCTGTTGCGGCGCCAAAGACCCTGGGGCTCGACGAAGAACTCGCAAAGAAATACGGCTTTGAGTCGTTTGATGCGATGAAGACCGCCGTTCGCGGCAATCTCGAAGCCGACTTCGACAAGGCCTCGCGCGACAAGATGAAGCGCGCCCTCCTCGACGCGCTGGACAGCTGCTATTCCTTCGACTTGCCTGAGAGCTTGGTCGAGCAGGAATTCGCCAATATCTGGGGCCAGCACGAACAGGAAAGCGCGCGAGCGGGCCAGTCCGTCGCCGAAGAAGGCAAGTCCGAGGAAGAGACCAAGGCCGATTTCCGCAAAATCGCCGAACGGCGCGTGCGGCTGGGGCTGGTTCTGGCCGAAATCGGCAAAAGCGCCGGCGTGAAGGTTGAAGAAAAGGATCTGACCGACGCGCTCGTCGAGCGGGTGCGCATGTTCCCCGGCCAGGAGAAGGCTGTATGGGACTATTACCGCAACAATGAACAGGCGCTCGCCCAGCTCCGCGCCCCGATCTATGAGGAGCGGGTCGTCGATCATCTCGCCAAGCTGATCAAGATCGCCGACAAGACCGTTTCCCGCGAAGAGCTGTTCAAGGAAGACGAGGAATAGCTTCGGCCGCCGCTGTCGCAGGCGGCGGGTCGGGGGCAATCCGGCGCCCCAGGCGCATGCGCGCGGCGGGGCGCGGAACCACCGCGCCAAGACGCAATGTTGTCTTTGCGTCCGGCGCGGGCGCGGATATATGACGGTCCAAGAGAGGCGGAGGCCGCGTTAGCCTGCGCCGGACCATAGAGGCGATTCCCGATGCGCGATCCAATCGAAAACTACAGCCAATATCTAATTCCGCAGGTGATCGAAAACACGTCTCGCGGCGAGCGCGGCTTCGACATCTATTCGCGCCTGTTGCGCGAGCGCATCATCTTCGTCACCGGACCGATAGAAGATCACATGGCGTCGGTCATCATCGCGCAGCTGCTGTTTCTGGAGTCGGAAAATCCGAAGAAGGAAATCGCGCTCTACATCAATTCGCCGGGCGGCGTGGTCACGTCGGGCCTCGCTATCTATGACACGATGCAGTTCATCAAGCCGAGAGTGTCGACGCTCTGCGTCGGCCAGGCGGCGTCGATGGGCTCGCTTCTACTTGCCGCGGGCGCCGACGGTCTGCGCTATGCGCTGCCCAATGCGCGGGTCATGCTGCATCAGCCGTCCGGCGGCTTCCAGGGCCAGGCGTCGGACATTCAGCGCCACGCCGAAGACATTCTGAAAGTGAAGAAGCGGCTCAACGACATCTACGTCCGCCATACGGGCAAGGATTACGACACGATCGAGCGCACGCTCGACCGCGATCATTTCATGTCGGCGGAGGAGGCGAAGTCGTTTGGAATCGTCGACTCCGTTCAAGAGAAGCGGCCTGACGAAGAAAGCGACGCCAAGCGTTAAAATGCAGGAGGCGGGCGCCGCGCGCATTCGTGAGCAGCGGCGCCAAATGCTTGAGGGGATTGGGGCAACGGGGCGCGAATGTTTCGTAAAATTCTTATCGCCAATCGCGGCGAAATCGCTTGTCGCATCATTAAGACCGCGAAGCGCATGGGGCTTTCGACCGTCGCCGTCTATTCCGACGCCGACGCCGACGCGCTGCATGTCGAAATGGCTGACGAGGCGATCCATCTCGGTCCGCCGCCCGCCGCCCAATCCTATCTGCTGATCGATAAAATCGTCGCCGCCTGCAAGGAAACCGGCGCCGAAGCGGTGCATCCGGGTTACGGCTTTCTCTCCGAACGCGCCGCTTTCGCCACTGCGCTTGCGCAAGCCAATATCGTCTTCATCGGTCCCAATCCGCGGGCGATCGAGGCGATGGGGGACAAAATCGAGTCGAAGAAATTCGCCTCGGCCGCCAAGGTCAATGTCGTGCCGGGCTATCTCGGCGTCATCGAGAACGCCGAAGAGGCGGTCACAATCGCGCGGGACATCGGCTATCCGGTGATGCTGAAAGCGTCGGCCGGCGGCGGCGGCAAAGGCATGCGCGTCGCCTTTTCCGACGCCGAGGTGATTGAAGGCTTTACCCGCGCGCGCTCGGAGGCGGCGTCCTCTTTCGGCGACGATCGCGTCTTCGTCGAGAAATTCATCGTCAATCCGCGCCACATCGAAATTCAGGTGCTCGGCGACAAGCATGGCAATGTCATCTATCTGAACGAGCGCGAATGTTCGATTCAGCGGCGCAATCAGAAGGTGATCGAAGAAGCGCCGTCGCCCCTGCTCGATGAAAAGACTCGTCGCGAAATGGGCGCGCAGGCCGTCGCCCTCGCCAAGGCCGTGGACTATGATTCGGCGGGCACGGTGGAATTCGTCGCCGGCCAGGACAAGAGCTTCTACTTCCTTGAAATGAACACGCGCCTGCAGGTCGAGCATCCGGTGACCGAGCTCATCACCGGCATCGACCTCGTCGAACAGATGATCCGCGTGGCGGCGGGCGAGCCGCTGCAGCTCAAGCAGGAAAACGTCAAGATCAACGGCTGGGCGGTCGAGAGCCGGATCTACGCCGAAGATCCGACGCGCAACTTCCTTCCCTCCATCGGACGGCTAGTCAAATACCGCCCGCCGGAAGAAAAGCGCGAAGGCGGCGTCACGGTGCGCAACGACACAGGCGTCACCGAGGGACGCGAAATTTCGATCCACTACGATCCGATGATCGCGAAGCTCGTGACCCATGCGCCGGATCGTCTCCGAGCGATCGTGGCGCAGGCCGACGCGCTCGATCGCTTCGTGATCGACGGCATTCGCCACAACATTCCTTTTCTGTCGTCGCTGATGCAGAGTCCGCGCTGGCGCTCGGGCAATCTGTCGACGGGCTTCATCAGCGAAGAATATCCGGAAGGATTTTCGCCGCAGGCGCCTCAGGGAGATTTGGCGCACACGCTCGCCGCGATCGCGACGCTGATGGACCACATCGGCAATGAACGCAAACGCAAGATCTCCGGGCAGTTGCGCGGCGGCAGGCCGGTCGAATTCGAGCGCGAGCGCGTCTGCATGCTGGGCGACCAGAGATTCGACGTATGCATCGAAGCGCAAGGAGAAGCGCTGATCGTGCGGTTCGCCGAGGGCGATCAGCGCGCGCATCGCGTCTCAACTCAATGGCGTCCAGGCGAACTCGTTCTCGAAGGCGAAGTCGACGGCCGCACGGTCTATGTGCAGGCGCGAGCCATCCTCAACGGCTATGAGCTGTCGCACCAGGGAGTCGACGTGACGGCCCGCGTCTATACGCAGCGCGAGGCCGAACTCGTCGCCTTCATGCCCAAGAAAAAGGATGCCTGCGCCTCCAAGCATCTGCTCTGTCCGATGCCCGGCCTGGTGAAAACCATCGACGTGGCGGAAGGCCAGGACGTCAAGGCCGGCGAGCCCTTGTGCATGGTCGAAGCCATGAAGATGGAAAACGTGCTGCGCGCCGAACGCGACGTGACCGTGAAGAAGATTCTCGCCAAGCCCGGCGACAGTCTCGCGGTCGACGCCGTGATCATGGAGTTCGCCTGAAGGCGCTGCGGCGCGGGACGCAGCCTACAGGTTGAGAAACATGCTCACCGAAAGAATGTGATTGATCCGGCGATCATCAGGCTGCGATTGATGAGGGTATGGCGCGAACGCGTTCTCGGAACAGTCCGTGTAGGGCGTCCCAATCGAGCGCCAATTCGCCGCCATCGGCCCGGAGTTGCGCATCCCAGCTCGCGAGCAGATCGAGGCAGGCAAGATCGATATACTTCAGATCGTTGAGATGCACATGCACGCGCGCGCCGGGCGGCAATGTTTCGAACGCGCCCGCCAGTTGGGGCAGCCGGATGAAGGTGGCTGCGCCTTCCAGGTGGATCATGGTCACGCCGTTGATCGTCTCGCTGCGGATGTTGAGATGCGAGAAGGTGTAGAGCAGGCGCGCGACCGCGAGACCAACGCCAACCGCAATGCCGGTCAACACGTCGGTCGCGACCACCGTCGCCAACGTCGCCGCGTAAATGCCGGTTTCAATGCGGTCCTGACCCCACAGAAATCGCGCAAAGCTCAGATTGATGAGATTGAGCCCTGCATAAACGAGAACTGCGGCGAGGCTCGCGACCGGGATGATGCGCAGAACGTCCGGCGCGAGCGTGATAAACAGCAGAATCCACACGCCATGCAGGATCGTGGAGAGTCTCGTCCGCCCGCCCGCCGTTACGTTGGCGGAGCTGCGCACGATCACGCCTGACACTGGCAGAACGCCAAGAATTCCGCAAAGAAAATTGCCGACGCCTTGCGCGACGAGTTCTTTGTTGTAGCGCGTTCGCGGCGTGCGGCGCTGCATCGCATCGACCGCTGTCGCCGTCAACAGCGATTCCGCGCCGGATACGAAAGCCAGCGACAGGGCGGCGGCCCACAATGCGCCTTCGCCAATTCGTCCGAGAGTATGCGTCGTCGGCAAACTCACCGCAGCCAAGAGGTCGTCCGGCGCCGGGACATATTTGATATCTAGGGCAAAGAACGCCGCGACCCCGGTCGCCAATCCGACGCCGACAAGCGGCGCAGGAAAAAATGACAGCCACGTCGGCGCAAAGCGGCGCCACAACAGAATGGCGGCGATGGTGAGCAGTCCGATGAGCGCCGCGGGCTGGTGCGCCTCCATCGAGACTCCTTTCCAAATGGCGACTGGTAGCGACCAAAGATTGATGACGCCTCCGAATTCCTGGCCGGTGCCAGGCGGCGTGTCGTCGACCATGACGTGGAATTGCGAGGCGAAGATCAGAAGGCCGATGCCGGCAAGCATGCCTTGGATCAGGGCGGGCGAAACGGCCCGGAAAACCGGCCCGAAGCGCAAAGCGCCGGCCGCGATCTGAATGACCCCCGACAGCATGACGATGAGTCCGAAGACCTCGAAGCCGAGATCCTTGATGAATACGGCGGCCATAACGGCCGCGCCGTTCGCTGCGCCGCTCACTTGCAAGGGACAGCCCGAAAGCAGACCGACGACGATGCCGCCGATCACGCCGCTGATGAGGCCGACCGCGGCCGCATTCTCGAACGGATAGCCGGCGACAAGCGCGAGACCCATCGACAGGGGCAGTGCGACGAGCAGAACGACGACGGACGCGAAGACGTCGTCTTTAATCGTCGCGAGGCGCGATGGCGCCCTATCAAACTCTACCGACATTCCGCATCCTCTATAGTTTCGGTTGGTTCAGCCGAGAGCGAGACGTCAAACGTCGACGCTGACGCGCTCTCTTCTCTCCCACGCGATCAAATCCGTGGGCGTCGGCGCTAACCCGAACTGGCGCGTCGCCGGGTCGTAAACGAAGACCTCGCCCGTCTCGATCTTGTAGACCCAGCCATGCAGCCTCAGCTTGTCCTGCGCGATTGCGGAGGCGACGACCGGATGCGTGCGGAGGTTTTCGAGCTGAGCGAGCACGTTCTCCTGAATGGCGACGTTGAGCCGGTCGGCGCCGGTGCGATCGGCGTATTTGTCCTGCATGATGCGCCTTGTCGTTTCGGCGTGCGACAGCCATTCATTTAAGGCGGGAAACATGTTTGTCGGCGGAGGATCGAGCAAGCCTCGCATCGCGCCACAGTGCGAATGGCCGCATACGATGATGTCCTTGACGCCGAGGCCAGCGATCGCGAATTCGATGGTCGCCGCTTCGCCGCCGCGCACGGCGCCGTAGGCCGGCACGAGATTGCCTGCGTTGCGCAGAATGAACAGATCACCCGGCGCGGACTGGGTCAGCAGGCAGGGATCGATGCGTGAATCGGCGCAGGTGATAAACAGCGTCTCGGGCGCCTGACCTTTGGCGAGGCGTTCGAACAATTCTCGCTGGCTGCCGAATACCTGCGACTGGAACTGGTGTAGACCTTCAATCAACCGCTGCATTTCGAGCCTCTGTCGCTTGTGCGACGTCTCGCGATGGTTCGCGGAGCGGCGCCTCTGACGCGTGAAAAAATCGCAAGCCTTTCCGAAGCATTCGAATTCAATTCACGTCGCTTTTTTTACTCGACCGCTCGGATCCGCCGATGTCGCCCGCCGCTGGGCGCTGGCGTTCCGCATCGGCTTCGCTTCCCCGCGACTCGCTTAGAAAGTCGCACAGCAGGCAGTGTCCGGCGGCGCCGTCCATGAATTCGCGCCCGAGCGCTAGGCCAGGCGTTGCGAGGGCGCCAGCCAAGGCCAACGCCGTGAGCGCGGAGTTGAACGCCATCGCCAATCCTCCTGATCGCGACGCATCACGGCGCGCCGCAATGCCGATGTGTTCAAGATGGCGTAGGCGGTTGAGATTGAAAATAAGGATGAATCAATTAATTGTATCGGTAAAAGCGATGGATCTATGGAACGTCTCAACTATCAGCATCTTTTCTACTTCTGGAACGTCGCCCGCGAGGGAAGCGTCACCCGTGCGAGCCAAAAGCTCGGATTGGCGCAGCCGACGGTCAGCGGGCAGATCGCAGTGTTCGAATCTTCGATCGGCGCACAGCTTTTCCGAAAGGAAGGCCGCAAACTGGTGATGACCGAGACCGGACGCACCGTGTTCAATTACGCGGACGAGATATTTTCTCTTGGACGCGAACTCGGCAGCGCCCTGAAGAATCGCGCCGGCGCAGTCAGCGTGAGGCTAAGCGTCGGCGTATCTAACGCCTTACCCAAGCTTGTCGTCTATCGTCTGCTCGAACCTGCGCTCGCCGCGCATAACCAAATCATCTGTCAGGAAGACAAGACGGAGCGCCTGTTGGCCGAACTGCCGGTGCACGGAGTCGATCTCGTCCTCTCGGACTGGCCGGCGACCGGCGGGACGGATGCGCGCATATACAATCATCCGATTGGCGAATGCGGCGTGGCGGCATTTGCGGCGTCCGAATTGCAGCAGCGCTATCGCAAGAATTTTCCGCATTGTCTCGATGGCGCGCCGCTCTTGCTGCCGACATCAAACACCGCGTTGCGCCGTTCGCTCGATCAATGGCTGGACGCCAACAGTCTCTTTCCCAAGATTGTCGCCGAGGTCGAGGACAGCGCGCTACTGAAGACATTCGGGGCGGCGGGCGTCGGCGTCTTCATGGCGCCCACAGCCGTTCGCGCCCAGGTCGAAGAGCAATATGGCGTCAAGCACATCGCGACGCTGGACGGAGTCAGCGAGCGATTCTATGCGATCACGGCACAGAGAAAGATCAAGCACTCGGGGGTCGTGACAATCCTTGAAGGCGCTCGAAACTGGCTGGCCTAGTCGTGGAGCACGCGCGTCACGTTACGAACCCGCCGCGCGCAGTTGCGCGACCCGCACCGGCACCGGCGGGTGTGAAAAATAGAAGGTCGCGTAGAGCGGGTCTGGAGTCAGCGTCGCCAGATTGTCGCGCGTGAGCCGCGTCAGCGCCGAAATCATCGGCTCTTGCCCTACGAGATCGCGCGCAAAGGCGTCGGCCTCGAACTCGGCGCGGCGCGACCGCCAGGCGAGCAAGGGCGACAGGACATGCCAGATCGGCTCGCGCGCCAGCATCAGAGCGACAAGGACAATGCCCGGATCATTCGGCAGACCGAACCAGCCGGCGAAGACGTCGGAGCCGAACGCCAGCCACAGCACGGCGAAGGCGAGGAAAGCGACGGCGGCGGCCTGCATCAGCATCTGACGGACATGGCCGAATTTGAAATGGCCGAGTTCATGCGCGAGAATCGATTCGATTTCATCCGGCGAATGTTTCTCAAGCAGCGTGTCGAAAAACACGATTCGCTTAGCTTTGCCGAAGCCGCTGAAATAGGCGTTGCCATGCGTCGAGCGCGTCGACGCGTCCATCACATAGAGGCCTTTCGACTCGAAGCCGCATCTGGCGAGGAGCGCCTCCATCCGCCGTTTCATCGGGCCCTCTTCGAGCGGCGTGAATTTGTTGAACAGCGGCGCAATGACGGTCGGATAGATCACGGTCATCGCAACCGCGATGGCGATGAAGGCGACATAAGCGAAGAGCCACCATGTGTCGGGCGCGGCGCGCAGCAGCCAGAACATGCCGAAAAGCAAGGGCGTCGAAATGGCGAGCTCCAGAGCGCCGGTTTTCGCCTGATCGAGGAGAAAGGTTCGCGGCGTCAGACGATTGAATCCGAATCGCGCCTCGAGCCAGAAGGCGCGGACGGCGGCGAGCGGCATGTCGATCAAACTGGCGATCACGCCAAACCCGAGAACGAACAGAACGCTGCGGACGAGACCCGGTTCGACGAGAGCGGCGATCGCCGCATAGAGAGGCGCCAGCCCGACGGCCAGCCACAAAATAGAGATCGCCGCGTCGGAAATCGTCTCGACGACGGAAAACTCCGTTTTCGCGATCGTATATTCAGCGGCGCGACGATGCTCGTCTAGCGTCACGTCGCGCGCGAAATCCGGCGGCACCCGATCGCGATTCGCCGCGACCGTCGTCATCTGTCGCAGCCGCAGATAGACGCCCAAACCGGCCGAGGCGGCGATCGCCAGACAAATCGCTAAGCCCACTGCGCTCATTCCGCGCTCCCACAAAATCTTTGCGGCAATATAGGCACGCGCATCCCCGTTTGCGAGAGCGCGGCTTGATCGAGATCCTCCGCGTCGCCGAGATCATAGCGTGCGCTGGCCTATTCCGCCGGTCGTGGATATTTTGGCGACGACGCCTCCGACGCCTGAAGCGTGAGAACGCTGTCGTCGGAGGCGCGATCGGGAGTCGCCGTTGAGACTGGCCTTTTTCATCGCCGCCGTCGCCGCCGTTCAGGGCGCGGCGGGCGTTGCGCTCGCCGCCGCGGCGGCCCATCTCGACGCGAGTCCTTTTCTCGCGACGGCGAGCCAATTTCTGATGATCCACGCCGCCGCCGGCGTCGGCCTCGCCGCGCTCGCGCGCGGGACGCCGCGACGGGAAGCAAGCTGGCTCGCCGCGATCGCTCTGGCGCTTCAGGCAGGGGTGACGCTTTTTTCCGCAGACCTCGCGGCGCGCGTCTTTCTCACGGCGAAGCTGTTCCCTTTGGCCGCGCCCATCGGCGGCGGCCTGACGATTTTGAGCTGGTGCGCTCTGGCGGCATGGGCGACATTCGTCATGTTAGGCGCAAATTCGTCGGGAACACCCCGTGAAAGCTAGACAAGTGTGGCAAAGCGCCCCACCATTCACATATGTCGGTTTCAAGCTCCGACCTTTCATCCTCGGCCGCGCCGAGCGATGACGCCCAGCGCGCGAGCGATCCTTTGCTCGGGCGGCGGCTGCTCATTGTCGAAGACGATCCCTATATCGCGCTGGCGCTGGAAGAGACGCTCAGCGAATTCGGCTTGATTATTGCGGGGATGGCGCGCAGCGTCGAAGAGGCGGTTCGGCTGTCGAGCGGGGACGGCGTAGATCTCGCGCTGCTCGACGTGAATATTGGCCATGAAAGGATCGATCCCGTCGCCGACGCGCTCGCCGCCCGCGGCTGCCCTTTCATCTTCACCACCGGCTGCGGGCGCGCGGGATTGCCCGAGGCGCATCTTGAGCGCTCGATGGTGGAAAAGCCCTTCTACGTCGAAGAAATCCTGGCTGCGCTGCGCAGCGAGCTGTCGCGCGCCGACGATCGCTAGACGCTCGGATTTTCGCCACTTTATCGCCGCCCTTGACCGCGACAAGGGAACTTCCTGAGACAAGCTTTTGGAGCGCGGGGCGTGCAGCCGTCCGTCTCAACCAACAAGCCCTCCCCGGCCCTTAAGACATGGCGGCCATCTGTCGCCGCACGCCGTCGGCTCGCGACAGCCTTGGCGGGGGTCGCGGCGCTCGCCGCCACGATCGCGCCCTGGCTCTTTTCGCCGGCCGCTCTCATGGACGCTGTCGCCGATCAGCTCCAGGGCTCTTCAGGACTCTATGTCGCGGCGCGCGGCAAAACGAGCTTTTCGCTCTTTCCGCGCCCGAGCATCGCCGTCGATCGCGTCGCCTTCGCCGATCGCAATGGCGCGCTGGTCATCGAGACGAGCGAGCTTCACGGCGACGTCGACGTTCTGCCCTTATTGGCCGGAAGGCTGAAGGTCGCGGCGGTAAAGCTCGTCCGGCCGCATGCGCGCATCGATTTCGACAAGACGCCGGACGGCGCGCCTGGCGCCGCCGCGCGCGCCGCCGCCGCGAAGCCGGCGACCCTCGAAGCCGCCGCGGCCGATAATGTCCGATTCGGAACCGTATCGATCGTCGACGGCGACGCGCGGATCTCCTATCGCGGCCGGCTCTACGCGCTGGAGAGAATCGACGCGAAATTTGAATGGCGCCGCATCGGCGAGGCCGCGGCCCTAACCGGGGCGTTCGACTTGAACGGCGAACGGCTCGAAGCGCTTCTCTGGGTCGCGCGCCCCGGAGCGCTGCTGCGCGGCGAAGAATCCGTCGTCACCTCGCGGCTCGATGGCCGGACCATCCGATTCGAAGCGCAGGGCGTCGGTCAGCTCGGCGCCAACGCCCGCTTCGCGGGCCATGTCGCAGCCGCAGCCGCCTCGGCGCGACGGGCGCTAGCGCTATTCGGCGAGACCGCTCCCCTGCCCGGACCCTTCAGCGATACGCAATTTTCCGCGCAGGCGACGCTTTCGGCCGGAGAGGCGCACCTAAAGGGCGCAAGGCTCTTTGTCGACGGCAACGAGTTTCGAGGCGATTTCGACCTTCATAGGGAGGATGGCCGGCCAACGCTCGCGGTGGCCCTACAAAGCGAATTCCTCTCTCTGCGGCCATTTCTTTATGACGCTCCTCCGCTTGTCGATTCGGATGGACAGTGGAGCAGGCGACCCTTCGAACTCCCGGACTTGTCCGGCGCCGACCTCGATCTGCGGCTTGCCGTCGGCCATGCGCGACTCGGCCGGCTGAAAATCAGCGACGCCTCGATCTCAGCGACTTTGCGCGACGGCGCGGCGGAGTTCTCGATCGACCAGGCTCAAGCCTATCGCGGGGCGTTCAAATTCCGGGCGTCCGTCGCGCCGGGGCCCGAGGGGCTGGTTTTCCGCGCCAATGCGCAAACGACGACAGCGGTCGACGCAGGCCCGCTGCTTTGGGACGCTTACGGCAAACCATTGCTGGCCGGCGCGCTCAATGCGACTCTCGTGGTGGACGGGGCCGGCGACCGCATGTCGGCGCTCATGCAAAGCCTGAACGGGCGCGCCAGCGTGGCTCTTGTCGATGGCGAGATTTCCGGAGTCAATCTGGAGAAGGCGCTGCAGAGGCTGGAAAAACGTCCGCTGTCGAGCGCCGTCGACATCCGCTCCGGCCGTTCGATCGTCGACGCCGCGAGCGCCGCCATAAAATTCGAGAACGGCGTCGCGATAATTTCTGAAGGAAGCGTCCGAGGTCCAGGCTTCTCGGTCGCTTTCAGCGGATCGGCGCCGCTGCCCGAGCGCGCGCTCGCGATCAGCGCCATTGCGCGCGAAACCGATACCGCCGGCAAGATCAGCGATTCCGCTCCCAGCATCGATTTCGACGTAGCCGGCCGCTGGAACGACTTGGCGCTAAAGCTCGATACGCAAGCCTTCATCCGCCGCTCGGACGCCGCCGCGCCGCTGCTGCCGAGAGCGGCTGCGCCGCACCAGGCGCCGGCGGGGCGATGACGCAGGAAAGTCTCAGACGTCTTCGAAATGCGTTTCGTGCAGCAGCCGCGTGAGCTCGTCAGGAATGTCGAGATAGCGGAAGCGGCGAAGTTCAAAGCCGACCTCGACCACGCCCCAAGGCGGCGCATAGGTCCGCCAAGGCGAAACTTCCGCCAAGATCACGACATGTCCGCCGTCGATGCCGCGGGCGATGCGCGCGACCGTATAGACCGCCCCGCGGGCCAAACCCTCGCATTGTCCATAGGGGCCCGCAGTCGCGTCCAAGCAAATCACTTCGGCGCCGGGGGGCGTTTCAGGACTGATCATTGGCGACCTCGTTCTGCGGCGCGATGAATCGCGCGCTCCTTAACAATTATGGAGCGCGCGGCGGCGGACGAAAGTGCCCGACGCGCCGCATGGGGGTCACCAGAATTTCAGAAAGCCGAACAGGCCTCTCCTCAGCTTCCTGCGGTCAAGCGCGCTGAGCTCGTCATATACGCGGCGCGCGGCGCCTCGCATTTCCAATAGGTTTTCGTCTGAGACGTCGAAATCCAGAACCGCGGATTTCAACTCGCGCCGCGACCGATCGAGCCGCGCCTGCGCCTCCGCAATCAACGAATTCAGGTTCATTATTCTCTCCGATGGCGATGTCGCCCGAACTACAACGCAACTGCGAAGACAACTGTCTTGGATCGACCCCGCGCCAGCCGCGCGGCTCGCTTCTTCTGCGCTATCGTTAGGCATGCGCGCCAGCGACGCCGCCAACGACCAGTTCAGAATGCGCGAGGCCTCGGAGGGAATCGAACCCCCGTACAAGGATTTGCAGTCCTCTGCGTAGCCACTCCGCCACGAGGCCGTCGCGCGGCGTGCGCCGCGTGGGCTCGCTCATACAGGAGGGCGCCAAGCCGAGCAAGCGCCCCTCGCCGAAACCGAGCGGACCGGATAGGCTCTAGATGCTATGGCTGATTTCCCGTTCGTTCTTCTGCTCGCTGCGCTGCCGGCGCTGGGCAATTTCGCTGGCGGCGTCATCGCTGAATTCGTCGACGCCTCCGCGCGCATGCTGAGTCGCGCGCTGCATATCGCCGCAGGGGTGGTGACCGCCGTCGTCGCCGTCGAATTGATGCCGCAGGCCCTCGCCGGCGGCGCGCCGGCCTGGGCGATCGCGCTCGCGCTCCTGGTCGGCGGCGGCTTTTATATGCTTCTGGAATGGGTGGTCGACCGACTAGCCGGAGCGGATGGCGCGACAGCCGGCGCCACCATGGTCTATGCGGCGGCGGGCGTCGATCTCTTCGGCGACGGCCTCATGATCGGCGTCGGGTCGGCGGTATCCTTGAGCCTCGCCCTGGTCCTGGCCGCGGGACAGGTCCTCGCCGATATTCCCGAAGGCTTCGCCGCCATCGCCAATTTGAAGAGCAAGGGGGTGGGGCGATTCTGGCGCGTCATGCTCTCCGCGTCCTTCTTCGCCTTCTGCCTGCTGGGCGCGACGATCGGCTACTGGCTGCTGCGCGGCCAGAGCGAGGCGCTGAGACTCGCGGCGCTGGCGTTTACCGGCGGCGTTCTGCAAATCGCCGCTGTCGAGGACCTGATGACAGAGGCCCATGAGGCGGCGGAAGACACGCGCTGGTCTTCGATGCTTTTCATCGGCGGCTTTGCGCTTTTCACGGTGCTCGCCAGTTATTTCGACCATTGAGCGGCGCAGCGACGCTTCGACGCTTCGACGCTTCGACGCCTGGGGCTGGCCAATTTGACAGGCGGCGCCCATTTTGACCATCTTCCGCCGCTCGCGCCGAGCCGGCGCACCCTTGGAATTATCACGAAATGAATGTCGTTATCGTCGAATCGGCGGCCAAAGCGCAGACGATCAACAAGTATTTAGGAAATAATTTCAATGTGTTGGCGTGTTATGGCCATGTGCGCGACCTCCCCGCCAAGGACGGCTCGGTCGACCCCGACCAGGATTTTTCCATGGTCTGGGAGATGGACGCCAAGGGCGCAAAGCGGGTCTCGGCCATCGCCGATGCAGTCAAGGGCGCCGAGAAGGTCATCCTCGCGACCGACCCGGATCGCGAGGGCGAAGCCATCTCATGGCATTTGCTCGACATTTTGAACAAGAAGCGCGCGCTGAAGGACAAGAAGATCGAGCGCGTGGTCTTCAACGCCGTCACCAAGGATGCGATCAAGGAGGCGATGGCGCATCCGCGCCAGATCGACCAGGCGCTGGTCGACGCCTATCTCGCGCGCCGCGCCCTCGACTATCTCGTCGGCTTCACCCTGTCGCCGGTGCTCTGGCGCAAGCTCCCCGGCGCGCGTTCCGCCGGCCGCGTACAGTCGGTGGCGCTGCGCCTCGTCTGCGACCGCGAATTGGAAATCGAGAAATTCGTCCCGCGCGAATATTGGTCGCTTGTCGCCCATCTGAAGACCAAGGCCGGCGAGCCCTTCACGGCGCGACTGGTCGGCGCCGACGGCAAGAAAATCCAGCGGCTGGACATTGGCGCCGGCCAAGAGGCCGAGGACTTCAAAAAAGCGCTGGACGCCGCGTCCTTCGTCGTTCGCTCGGTCGAAGCGAAGCCCGTCAAGCGCCACCCCTATGCGCCATTCACGACCTCGACCCTTCAGCAGGAGGCGTCGCGCAAGCTCGGTCTCGCGCCGGCGATCACCATGCGCATCGCCCAGCGGCTTTATGAGGGCGTCGACATCGGCGGCGAGACCGCGGGCCTCATCACCTATATGCGAACCGACGGCGTCGACATGGCCCCCGAGGCGGTCGCCAGCGTGCGCGAGGTGATCGGAAAGGAATATGGTGACCGCTTCGTTCCCGGCGCGCCGCGCAAATATACGACGAAGGCCAAGAACGCCCAGGAAGCGCATGAGGCGATCCGGCCGACCGATCCCGCGCGTCTTCCAAAGCATGTCGCCAAATATCTCGAGCCCGAACAGGCGAAGCTCTATGAGCTGATCTGGACCCGCACCATCGCCAGCCAGATGGAATCGGCCGAACTCGAACGCACCACTGTCGAGATCGACGCCACAGCGGGAACTCGCACGCTGGAGCTGCGCGCCACCGGCCAGGTCGTTCGTTTTCCCGGCTTCCTCGAACTTTATCAGGAAGGGCGCGACGACGCGGAGGACGAGGACGGCGGCCGACTGCCGGCGATGGCGCAAGGCGAACCCTGCACGCGCGAGAAAATCGACGCGACCCAGCACTTCACCGAGCCGCCGCCGCGCTTCACCGAGGCGACGCTGGTCAAGCGCATGGAGGAATTAGGCATCGGGCGCCCCTCGACCTATGCCTCGACTCTCGCCGTGCTGCGCGACCGCGACTATGTGCGGCTCGACAAGAAGCGTCTCGTGCCGGAGGACAAAGGGCGTCTTGTCGTCGCCTTCCTCGAAAGCTTCTTCACACGCTATGTCGAATTCGATTTCACCGCCGATCTCGAAGAAAAGCTCGATCTCATTTCGAATAATGAGATCGACTGGAAAGAAGTGCTGCGCGACTTCTGGAAAGATTTCTCGACCGCCGTCGACGGCACCAAGGATTTACGCGTCAGCGAAGTGCTCGACAGCCTCAATGAGCTATTGGGTCCGCATGTCTTCCCGCAGAAGGAGGACGGAAGCGATCCCCGCCTCTGCCCCGCCTGCAACAGCGGCCAGCTGTCGCTGAAAATCGGCAAATTCGGCGCCTTCGTGGGCTGCTCGAACTATCCCGAATGCCGCTATACGCGCACGCTCTCGCCGCCGACCGGCGACGCCGCCGAGGCCGCGCGGCCGGGCGTGAAGGTTCTCGGCGTCAACCCGGAAACCGGCGCGGAAGTGACGCTGCGCGACGGGCGCTTCGGCGCCTATGTGCAGGAGGGCGAACAGGAGGAAGGCGGCGAGAAGCCCAAACGCGGCTCGCTGCCCAAAAACATCAAGCCCGACGAATTGACCCTCGCCCAGGCGCTCGCACTGCTCTCGCTGCCCCGCGAAGTGGCGAAACATCCGACAAGCGGCGAGCCGATCGTCGCCGGCATCGGGCGCTTCGGCCCCTATGTCCAGCACGGGAAAACCTACGCCAATATCGGCCGCGACGATGACGTGCTCGCGATCGGCGCCAACCGCGCCATCGACCTCATCGTTCAGAAAGAGTCGGGAACCGGCGGCTCGCGCTTCTCGCGCGGTCCGGCGGAGCCGGCGCGGGCGCTCGGCGATCACCCGGAAGGCGGATCGGTGAGCGTCAAGTCCGGCCGCTTCGGCCCCTATGTGAATTGGGGCAAGGTCAATGCGACGATTCCGAAGGACAGCGACCCCGCGGCGCTGACGCTCGAAGCGGCGCTGGCGCTGCTCGCGGCGAAAGCCGCGGGAGGCGGCGGCGCGGCGGGCGGCCGCCTGCTCGGCGACCATCCCGACGGCGGCAAGGTCACGGTGCGCGCCGGGCGCTTCGGCCCCTACGTCAATTGGGGCAAGATCAACGCGACGCTCGCCAAGGGCGCGTCGCCGGACGAGGTGACTCTCGAAGAGGCGCTGCGCCTGATCGAAGCCAAGGGCGGCGCGCCGAAGAAGAGCGGCGCGAAAAAGACGCCGGCAAAGAAGGCGCCGGCAAAGAAAGCGGCGGCAAAGAAAGCGGCGCCGAAAGCCAGGAAGACGATCGAAGAGAGCGACGAGACGCCGTTCGAGGATTCACGGCCGGTGAGACAAGCGATCAAGGCGCCGGCGAAGAAGACCGCGCCGAAGAAGGCGGCGGCGAAATAGGCAGCGGCGAAATAGCGATTTCGGCGCCGGCATTCTATATGTGTCACAACGAGTCCGGTCGAACTGCCGGATGTCATTCCCGATGCGCGCCAAGCGCGCGATCGGGAATCCAGAGCCGCAACAAGCAAGTCGGACCTTGCTCTGGATTCCCGGTCAGGCCTTCGGCCTGCCGGGAATGACATTTGTGCAAACGATTCGACAGGGCCTCTATGATGCGGGCGGCGCAACGCCGCAATTTCTGCCTCTGTTGAGCGAGCCATTGGCGAAAAAAGTTAGAGAAAATCGCGCGCCCTCTCGCGAAGACATTCTCGCCTTCATCTCCCGCGAAACCGAAGCCGGCGGCCCGCGCAAGATCGGCCTGCGCGAAATCGCCCGCGCCTTCGGCGTCACCGGCGACGACCGCATCGCCGTCAAGCGCACGCTCGCCGAACTTGCTGACGAAGGGGTTCTCGAAAAGCGCGGCCGGCGCGTGACGCGCAAGGGCGCGCTGCCGCCCGTCGCGCTCGTCGACATTATCGCGCGCGACCGCGACGGCGAGATGATCGCCGCGCCGGTCGAATGGGACGAGGACGAGCTGGGCCCGGCGCCCCGCATACGCATCCACGCGCCGCGGCGCGCCCGGCCGGGCGAACCCCTGCCCGGCGTCGGCGACCGCGCGCTGCTTCGCGCCGAACCGGATCGCGACGCCGGACCGAATGAGCCGCCCTATGTCGGGCGCGTCGTCAAACTTCTGTCGCGCCAGCGGCATCGCGTGCTCGGCGTGCTGCGTATCGAAGCGAACGGCGCCGGCCGCATCGAGCCAATCGACAAGAGGCAAGCGGGACGCGAACTTGCCGTCGCGACCGCCGACATCGGCGACGCCAAGCATGGCGATCTCGTCTCGGTCGATCTTGTCGGCAAGACGCGCTTTGGCGCGCCGCGCGCCCGCGTGCGCGAGACGCTCGGCTCGGTTACTGGCGAAAAGGCGGTGAGTCTCATCGCGCTGCGCGCGCATGACATTCCCGACGTGTTTCGCGCCGAAGCGAACGCGGAGGCCGAACGCGCCCAGCCTGCGTCGTTGCATGGACGCGAAGACTGGCGCGACCTGCCGCTCGTCACGATCGATCCGCCCGACGCCAAGGACCATGACGACGCGGTTCACGCCACGCCCGACGATGCGCCCGATAATGACGGCGGCTTTATCATCACGGTCGCGATCGCCGACGTGGCGCATTATGTGAAGCCGCGCTCGGCGCTCGATCGCGACGCTTTGGAGCGCGGCAATTCGGTCTATTTTCCTGATCGCGTCGTGCCGATGCTGCCCGAGCGCATCTCCAACGATTTGTGCTCATTGCGCCCTAACGAAGACCGGCCGGCGCTTGCGGTGCGCATGCGCGTCACCAGCAAGGGCCGGAAGATCGATCACAAATTTCATCGCGTGATGATGCGTTCGCACGCCAAGCTTGCCTATGCGCAGGCGCAAGACGCAATCGAGGGCCGCACCGACGAAATTACGAAGCCGCTGCTCGCCTCGGTGCTCAAGCCGCTCTATGCCGCGCATGAAACGCTGCAGCACGCCCGCAATCTTCGCGCGCCGCTCGATCTCGATCTGCCCGAACGCAAGATCCTTTTGAAGAAAGACGGCTCCTTCGATCGCGTGATCGTTCCGCCGCGGCTCGAAGCGCATCGGCTCATCGAAGAATTCATGATTCTCGCCAATGTCGCGGCGGCCGAAACCTTGGAGCAGCATCGCCAGCAACTGATCTATCGCGCCCATGACGAACCTTCGCGCGAGAAGGTGTCGGCGCTCTCAGAGTTTCTCGCGACGATCGGCGTCAAGCTCGCCAAGGGCCAGACGCTGCGCGCCGCGCATTTCAACGTGATCCTCGATCGCGTGAAGGGCCTGGAGCACGAGAACATCGTCAATGAGATCATTCTGCGCACGCAAGCGCAGGCGGAATATACGCATGAAAACTACGGGCACTTCGGACTCAATCTGCGCCGCTACGCCCATTTCACCTCGCCCATTCGCCGCTACGCTGATCTCATCGTCCATCGCGCGCTCATTCGCGCGCTAAAGCTCGGCGAAGGCGCGCTGCCCGACATGCCGGCGGGCGAACTCGCGGAAGTCGCGGCGCGCATCTCGGCCGCGGAACGGCGCGCCATGGCGGCGGAGCGCGAGACTGTCGATCGGCTGATCGCGCATCATCTCGCCGATCAGATCGGCGCGCGTTTTCAGGCGCGCATTTCCGGCGTGACAAGATCGGGGCTCTTCGTGCGCCTCGCCGAGACCGGCGCCGACGGCTTCGTGCCGGCGGCGACCTTGGGCCGCGAATATTACGCCTATGACGAAGCGGCGCATGCGCTCACCTCACGCTCCGGCGTCAGCTACCGGCTCGCGGATGTAATCGAGGTTCGGCTCATTGAGGCGGCGCCGATCGCCGGCGCCCTGCGCTTCGAAGTCGCGAGCGGCGGCGAACGCCGCGCCCCGCCGCGGACAGGCGCGAGAACGAAGGATCGACGCGCGCCGAAACGCGCCAAGAAGAAGCGATAGAGCATTTTCCGCCGAAGTGGACGCCGGTTCGGCGTAGAAAATGCGTCAATGCAAGAAACTAGCTCTGCGTCTCACACGCCTTTCGCGCAGATATAGACTTCGTGGCGCCTGCCCCAGCACTCGCCTGTGCGATAGACCTTGCCAAGGTTGCGGCCCCCGAGACTCGCCGTCCACGTCCGTCCATGTTCGAGCCTCAGAACGATGGCTTCATCGCCCGCGGTTACGTTAAAGGTCGAGCGCGAAGGCTGATTCAGAAGGCAGTTGCGCTGGAACAGAACCCGGCCGTCGACCTTGACGAAGCATTTCGCATGGCGGCCCTCGTTGGCGGGCTCGTCCTCGCGCCGGCTTTCGCGCGTCGCAGGCGCCTCGTCGTTAGGCTCCGCCAGCGCTGTCGCATCGACCGGCGGCGCGTCGTCAAAAGCGGTTTTCGGCCGCGCCTGATTGAGCGGCGAAACCGCAGCGAGCGGCGGCGCGGCGGCGGAAACGCCCGCCTTTGTCGGCGGCGGCAGGGGCTCCGGCAAGGGGTCGGCTGCGGATTGGGCCTCCAGAAGCCGCTCGCCCAAATTGTTGGGCTCGGGCGTCGATGGCGTCGGAGCCTCCGCCAAGCCATCTTCGGCGCTAATCGATGGCGCCGAGGTTGGCGCGTCGTCGGCGGCTTGGGCCGCCTCTTTCACGGGCGCCGGCGTCGGCTGCTCGATCCGCGCAGGCGTCGTCGGCGTTTCGGCCTGATGCAGCGTCGAGCCGTCAGCGCGCGGCGCGGCTGCGCCTCTCCAGGCGAGATTTGCCGCTAAGCCGCCGCCAAGCAGGATGACCGCGGCGACGACATAGACCCAAACGGGCGCTCTGGATGATGCGCGCCGATGGCGCGCGCGCCACCCGGCAGCGATATCGATAGAAAAATCCTTGATCCAGCTCGTCGCGCGCGTGTCGCTGAAAGGTCTCTCCAAGCTTGCGAGCTCGCCGAGCAGGCGTCGTTTCTCTTCGCCTATCCGTCTTTCGAAGTTCTCCAACTCAGCGACTTTGCGTCGCTTTTCGAGTGTTACGCTCATACTGCTAACTCCAGGCGCGTTGGCGTGAAGACTTGGTGAGAATTTCTTCGCGCCGATACATGCCGACCCCGCTCTCAACACCCCACGAGAGCGTCGGCTTCTTACCAGATATTTCGTCCCCCCGGAGCGTTGCCCTGCGATCGCCTGGAGTACTTCCAGACATTCGCCGTCCTCTTTGGGATTAGCCAACAAAATTATGGCTGTTCTTTGCCGGTTCCTTCCGTCCTGCGCCGGTCGTCTACGCGGCGGCGGCGGCGCCGAATGCGTCGCGGGAGGCGCGTCGCGGCGTGATCGTAGCGACAAGCGCGGCCAGGACTCGCGGGGCCGGCCGCTCGCTAATTTGGATCGTCGCCTGGCCGCCCGTCGCGTCCTTGACATCGCCCGCGCCGCACGTATGTTGCCGGCCAATTCGCTCCCGGCGCGCCCAGCGGCCGGGACGATTTCTTTCTCTGATAGACGGAACCAACGATGGCCAAGTCCGCCATGATCAAGATCAAGCTCCTGTCCACGGCGGATACGGGCTATTTCTACGTGACCAAGAAGAACGCGCGCACCAAGACCGAAAAGCTCGTCTTCAAGAAATACGATCCCGTCGCGCGCAAGCACGTCGACTTCAAAGAAACCAAGATCAAGTAAGCGCTGACAGACGCGTCAGGCTTTCGTCACAGCCGATCGGGCGATGCAAGCGCGGCCGCAGCCGCGCTTTTGCATTCTTGTCTGGCTTCGCAGAATTTTTGGCTGGAACAGCGACCGCTTCGGGGAAGGCGGCCGACTGACGATGGCTTCAAGGAGGCCACTCCAACCACCGCCAGTCGGCCAACCCCACGGACCCAGGAGATGCGGCGGACCTGAGCACTCCGCAGGGTATTCAAAGTTGTGCCGAATACGCATCGAACGCTTACACGCGCCATGGGTCTTCTTTTAAGGCCCTTCGACGCCGCCAGACGCGCAACTCATTTGGCTTGGTCACGTTACTCCGGCTGCACAAAAATGCAACTATCTGATATGAATTTTCACAGCTAGGGACTTGTGAAGCGTTTGCGCGCCAGCGCAACAAACAATAACGCGCCGCAATGAGCGCCGCGCGGGAGGAGTAGATGGCATCTGGATTTCGCTTTGTTTTCGGCCTCGCGGCTGGCCTCTCGGTCGCCTTGACGCTTTCCGCTTGCGGCGAGCATATGCCCGGCGACGCCACCGGCGCGAAGGTCTTGCGCAGCCTTCTCGAAAAAAATGGCGTGGACGCCAAACTCGTCTCTTTCAAGAAGGTGCAGGGCCGCGAAGTAAAGCGCGAAAATATTGACGCCTATGAATTGATGTATGAGGCAGAAATTCAGTTCCCCGAAGGCTTCGAAGCCAAATGCGCCGATGAGCGCGAACGCGGAAAATGTGCTTATCTGGGACTCGACGACGATCGGACATTCGCCAAGAGCGAAGTGCACACCAGCGAAGGCACGCTGCATTTCGTGAAGAGCGAAAAGGGCTGGATGGCCGAGGATAACAACGCCTACTGACGCCGCCATGCCGGCGCTCGCGCCGATCATCGTCATTCCGGCGCGTTTAGGTTCGACGCGCCTGCCCGGCAAGGCGCTCGCCGACATCGACGGCCGGCCTATGATCGTCCACGTCTGGGAGCGGGCCTGCGCTGCAGCAATCGGACCCGTCGTGGTCGCGACCGACGCGCCGGAAATCGCGCGCGCGATCGAGATTGTCGGCGGACAGGCCGTGCTCACCGGCGGCTCTCATGTCTGCGGCAGCGACCGCCTCGGCGAGGCGGTAAGTACGCTCGATCCGCAAGGACGCCATGGCGCCGTCGTCAATCTGCAAGGCGACCAGCCCTTCCTGCCCGACGGCGCGCTGGAGGCGGCGCTCGCCCTGCTCGACGACCCCAGTGTCGACATCGGCACGCTCGCCTGTCCGACCCGCCCGGAAGAGGCGGGCGATCCAAACGTGGTGAAACTCGTCGGAGCGGCGCTGACGCGTCATCGGCTGCGCGCGCTTTACTTCACCAGAGCGGCCGCGCCCTTTGGCGAAGGGCCGCGCCTGAAGCACATCGGCGTCTATGCCTTTCGCCGCGCAGCGCTCGAGCGTTTCGTCTCGCTGCCGCCCTCCCCGCTCGAATTGCGCGAGCGGCTCGAGCAGCTGCGTGCCCTCGAGGCCGGCATGCGCATCGACGCCGCGCTGCTGGACAAAGCCGCCCCATCGGTGGATACGGAACGCGATCTGAACGCGCTGCGCGCCGCGGCGCGCGAACAGGACACAAAGTGACGCAATATATCGCCTATCAGGGAGAGCCCGGCGCGAATTCGGACCTCATCTGCCGTGAGGCCTATCCGCAACTCACGCCGCTCCCCTGCGCGAGCTTCGAGGACGCCTTCGCGGCGGTGACCGAGGGGCGCGCCGCGCTCGGCATGATCCCGATCGAAAATTCGATCGCCGGGCGGGTGGCGGACATCCATCATTTCCTGCCGCATTCCGGGCTGCATATCGTCGGCGAGCGCTTTCTGCCGATCCATTTTCATCTGATGGCGCCCAAGGGCGCGACGCGGCAGGCGCTCAAAAGCGTCTACAGCCATGTCCATGCGCTCGGCCAATGCCGCCGCGCCATTCGCAACTTCGGGCTCGAGGCGCATACCGCGGGAGACACCGCCGGCGCCGCGCGCGAAATCGCCGAATGGGGCGATCCGACCAAGGCGGCGATCGCGCCGCGGCTCGCCGCCGAAATCTACGATCTCGACATACTGGCCGAGAACGTCGAGGATGAGGCGCACAATACCACCCGCTTCATCGTGCTGTCGAAGACAAGGGATTGGGCGGCGCCGAACGCCGGCACCACCATCACCACCTTCATCTTTCGCGTGCGCAACGTGCCGGCCGCGCTCTATAAGGCGCTCGGCGGCTTCGCCACGAATGGCGTCAATATGACCAAGCTCGAAAGCTACATGGTTGACGGCGAATTCGCCGCGACGCGCTTTCTCGCCGACGCCGACGGCCATCCCGAGCAGCCCGCAATGGCGCGCGCCCTCGAAGAATTGCAGTTCTTCTCCAAGGAAGTGGAGATTCTGGGCGTCTATCCCGCGAGCGATTTCCGCATCACCAATATCCGCGCCTTCGCCTTTGGGGATTGACAGGCCGCAAAGGCAATTGCTTTTCTTGCCAGCCTTCTACAGCGAGAACGGGACCATCGTCGCCCGACGATTTCCGTTCGCGCCATGAGCGGCGCGGCATGAGCGGCGTCACTTGAGACGCAAGCGCGCGTTGGAACGGCCAAAACGAGATTGAGGAGCAGTCGCTCGAAGGGAAAAGCCCATGGCCGTCGCCTATGACCCAAACAATATCTTCGGAAAGATTCTGCGCGGCGAAATCCCCGCGCATAAGGTCTATGAGGACGACGTCGCTCTGGCGTTCATGGACATTATGCCGCGCGCGGAGGGCCATGTTCTGGTGATTCCAAAGCAAGGCGCGCGCGGACTGCTCGACGTCTCGCCCGAAACGCTCGGCGAATTGATGAAGCGCGTGCAGCATGTCGCGAAAGCGATCGAGAAGGCCTTCGACGCCGACGGACTGACCCTGCATCAATTCAATGAAAGCGCCGGCGGCCAGGTGATTTACCACCTGCACTTCCACCTGCTGCCGCGCTGGGAAGACGTCGCCTTGCGGCCGCCGGGGACAATGGCGGACGACGCCAAGCTCGCCGAACAGGCGGAGAAGATTCGCGACGCGATGGAGCCGTTCGAGGCTTAGGATTGGAAACGTAAAATCAGCAAAGCGCATCGTTTGCGGCCCGCTTTTGGGAAAATTCGGCGATGCCGAGTTTTTGCGGCATATGGAATTTTGCGATAGTTTTCATCGATTGAGCGCAGCCGCACGAATTTGGAGGCGAGCATGGCCCGTATTGCCGTTCATCGATTTAGGGCGCTTGCGCCTTTCCTCATCGCCGCTTCCGTGATTTTGGCGCCGCCGCAATATGGATCGGCGGACGCTCAGCGGACTGGCACCCGACTCGAAGATGATTCGAACCTCTTGACCCTGAGCGCGGAGGTCGCGGATGTCGACGTTCCCGGCAAGGGGCTCATCAAGGGACTCTATATTTACAAGCTGCGCGGGCCCGGCATGGCGTCAGGCGCGACGGCGGCGCTGATGCCGCCGGTGATCGCCGCGACGCGCGGCCGTACGCTGATGATCGATTTCTTCACAAACCTCCCCAAGGAGACCAATCTTCATACACATGGCTTGTCGATTTCGCCGCAAGGCGTCGGCTTCGGCGAAAGCGGGGCGCGGCCGCTCTATGGCGATTGCATTCTCGTCAATGGCGAGGCGCGCAACCTTCCGCCCTCGACGAGCGAACTCGCAAAGGTCGATCCCTGCAAACCGCAAACGGAAGCTCCCGCCTCGGTCAAGGAGGCACGGCCAATTCGCTACCGCGACGTCATTCCGCCAAACCATCCATCTGGTCTGTTCTGGTTTCATCCGCATGTGCATGGCTTCGCTGAACCGCAGGTGCTCGCCGGCCTCTCGGGCCTGCTGACGATCGGCGACCTTTGGGACTACGCCTATTTCGAATGTTGGGCCGGCGACGGCGCGCCGCCCGCCGGCGCGGCGGCATGCGGCTCGCTCGCCGCGCAGCGCCGCGAACGCGCGCTCGAACAGGCTGCCGACGTTCATTTTATCGGGCTGAAAGACCTCCAGATCGATAAGGACGACAAAGGCGATTGGGCGCTACACGATCCGAATGACTATCAAAAGGAGCGCTGCGGCGCCGTGACCTGGGACCCCGCTGCGCCGCCGGAATTGCAACGGAAAGCCCAGCTCGCTCTCGCGCCTGACGCGACCCGCGCCCCGGGCGGCGGCTGGACGGATCCACAACGGCAGTGGATTTTCTCCGTCTCCGGCGAAGTCTATCCAACCCTGACCGCGCCGCCCGGCTCCGTGCAGATTTGGCGCGTCGCCAATATGAGCGCCGACGTGACCTACCGTCTGCGCGTCGAGACCAAAGACAAGGACGCGCCGCTCTGCCCCGACTCGCGGGCGGATATGAGCGAGGCGGCGCAACATCGCTGTCTGACGCTGGCGCTGCTGTCGCGCGACGGCGTCCCGCTCGATTCCGGCGGCGCAAACGGACAGAGGACGCTGGAGCTTACTTTGATGCCGAGCGCGCGCGCCGAGGTTTACGTGCCGCGCTGCACGGGCGTCCACGGCGCCGCTTCGGCAAAAGACGGCTGTCTCGCGACCGATCGCCAGATCGAAGCAAAGCTTGTCACCGCGGGAGTAGCCGTCGGCCACAATATCGACGACGCCGACAAATGGCCCCCGGCGGACCTTGCGCGCGTCATTGCCGAACCTGGGGATTTGTCGCGGCTGACGGCGATCGCCGGCCGCGCCCCGGCGAAAGTCGCGCCGTCCTTGCAGAGCGCAGGTTACAGCCTCGCGGATTTGACGCCTTCGCTAATCGAATCGGGCGGCGAGCAAATATTGCGCGAAGAAGCGCCGGCGCCTCAATCGGGCGAAAGCGTCGCGACGAGCTGCGATCCAGAGCACAAGCATTATTCGGTCGACGCGCGAGCCTTCCCGAAATATGGCAATGTCGTGCGTCTCGTGCGCTTCAACAATTCCGACAAGTTCACCGACAGCAAGGAGCGTTTCGGACTCCACGTCGAAAATTTCCGCCTTCGCGATGCGATTGGAAAACCGATTCGTATTGTGGAATTGCTCGATAAGAAAGGCGGCGGCCAGAAGCTTGCGCAGGTAAACCTCGAGGATAAGTGCCATGATCAGGCGCTTAGGGACGCTTCAGGAAAGACGTTCGACTTCTACTATCCGCCTTTCCCCATGCCTCACGACGGCCAGCGGCGCGCCGCTGGTTCATTCCTGGCGGTCAGATCGGCCGGAATACTGGCTGCTCGTCAACGACAGCAAAGAATGTCACAATTTTCACATTCATCAGACGAAATTCGAGGTGGCGGCAAGCCATGTCGCTCGCGACCAAACGGGAGAGTCGCAGGATCAGTGTTTGGGCGACCGCGATCCCAGCAAGCTCGCGAGCCGCACGGCGCTTCATGACAATTTTCCGCTGCCGCCCGGCGCCCGAATATTGCTGCGCATCGCCTTTGGGCCAGATCAGCTCGGGCGTTTCGTCTTCCACTGCCATATCCTCGAACATGAGGATAAGGGCATGATGTCTCTGCTGCAGGTGGAAGAACGGGACTCACAGGGCGCGCCGCGCGCCGCAGCAGCATTTCCCGCATCCGACGCGTCCACGGCGGACGCCGCCGCCGGGCATCGGAAGGGCCGCAAGGCCTCCGCCGCTATTCCTCGCCGACCTTAGCCGGCTTCAGCGCCACCGGGCGCAGCAGGAAGGACGGCACGTGGTCGCCGAGGCCGACGACCGGCGGCCCGTCGTCCTCGTGCCGACGCGGCCGGCGCTCTCGACGCTCGCTCTGCGCCGCACAGGCTGGGGACCGGAACCTTTCCTCTTCAGGCCGCGAACGTGCGCCGCGCGGCCGGCCCGTGCTGACGGGCGCTTCGCGTTCGGCGGCGGCCGGCTTGCGTCCGCGCGACGACCGAGAAGGGCGCTCGCCACGCTCGCCGCGGCGCTCTTGCGGGCGGCTCGTCTCCATTGGCGGCGGCAGAGCGTCGAAGCCCGGACCCTCCCAGTCGATCGCCTTGCCGATCAGGCTCTGAATCTGATCGACATATTTCATGTCGTCTTCGGTGACGATCGTCAGAGACACGCCTGACCGTCCCGCGCGCCCGGTGCGGCCGATCCGGTGCACGTAATCTTCGCTATGAGTGGGCACGTCGAAGTTGAACACATGGCTCACGTCCGGAATATCGAGGCCGCGCGCCGCGACGTCCGAACATACGAGCAGCGAGACGTCGCCATTCTTGAAGGCGTCGAGCGACGCCATCCGCGCCAGCTGATCCATGTCGCCATGCAGCGCGCCGGCGGAAAAGCCGTGCTTGACCAGCGACCGGTGAAGGATCGCAACGTCACGCTTGCGGTTGCAGAAGATGATCGCGTTCTTGAGATTTTCGGCGCCGCGAATGAGATTGCGCAGCGTCTCGCGCTTGTCGGCATGGCCGCGCGAGGCGACAAGCGCTTGCCGAATGGTGGACGCCGTGGTCGCGGCGCGGGCCACTTCGCAGCGGATCGGATTGTGCAGGAAAGCTTCGGTGAGCCGGGTGATTTCCGGCGGCATCGTCGCCGAGAAGAAAAGCGTCTGGCGCGTGAAGGGGACCAGCTTGCAAACGCGCTCGATATCGGGAATGAATCCCATGTCGAGCATGCGATCCGCCTCGTCGATGACGAGAATCTCGATTCCCGTCAGCAGCAGCTTGCCGCGATCGAAAAAGTCAAGCAAGCGGCCCGGAGTCGCGATCAGCACGTCGGCGCCGCGCATGATCTTGGCTTCCTGATCGCCAAAAGACACGCCGCCGATCAGCAGCGCGACATTCAGCCGATGGTTCTTGCCATATTTGGCGAAGCTCTCTTCAACTTGCGCGGCAAGTTCGCGTGTCGGCTCCAGAATGAGCGTTCGCGGCACTCTTGCGCGAGCGCGACCGCTTTCAAGGCGGCTCAGCATCGGCAAGGTAAAGGCTGCGGTCTTGCCGGTGCCCGTTTGAGCGATGCCGAGAATATCGCGCCCCTGCAGGGCGGGTGGAATGGCCTGCGCCTGGATCGGCGTTGGGGTTGTATAGCCGGATGCTTGTACGGCTTGGAGAACCTTTTGGGAAAGGCCCAGTTCCTCGAATGTCATCAATTATCCTGATTACGGCTCACGAACGCGGTTAGTCCGCTTGCGCGCCAGCCGTAATCAGCGCGCGCGAGTATGAGAGAAATTTCGCCGCCGCGACGGCCATCCGGCCCGCCTACAGTCCGCCGCAAAGAAGCGCGGGCGATAGCCACGAGAATGCTTTAAGGGCAATCGCCGGATTGTCAATGAATATATGTGTGATTCCGGCGACGCCCGCCAGGGTTCGTCAGAAAAAAGGCTAGACGCGGCTCACGAAAATGCGGATGCCAATTTTTCGCGCAACGCGCGCCCGAAGCTTTTGGAATTGGTCACTTCATCTGCGTTTAGGAGATTCCGCTGAAATGTTGCGTGATCTAGTGGTCGGCGACTTCGCCGCAAGGCGTCAGAGCGGGACTCCCTTTCATCCTGTCTGGAATCGTTCCCGTCGTCACATAGTCGACATCGGCGCGTCTACGCCCTTTCGGCGCCGGCGCCTCGACTTGCGGCGCCGATCCGGCGAGACCGGGCAGACCGGCTGCAGCGCCCCGGGAAAAGGGGGCCGGCGCTGGCGCTTCCGGCGGATCGAACATATTTGAGAGCAGTTTTGCGCCAAGCACACTGCACAAACAAGCGGCGACCGACAGCGCCGCGAGACTCCATGTGCCCGCTGGCAGTCCGGCGCGATGTTGGCTTTTGCGGCTGTGCTCGCCCATTGGACGCACTTATGAGCCTGAGGGTTAGCGGTAAAGACGCTAGTCCGGCGAAGGTAAATTTTTGGTTGACGGCTGGCCCGGGCCGGGCGCGCGGGCCGCTCGTCGCACAGCCTCTTGCAAAGCCGCGGCGAAAGCTCAAAACTGACAATGTTCTTGATTTCCCTCACCATGGAAGTGGCCCGGATTCTGCGAGGCGACACTAAAAGAACCACTGCGCCGACCTACATGGAAAGGACCGAAAGGGTAAGGACGTGGCTGCGGAGGATTTAGCTCTTTTGACGGCGAACCTTCGTCGTGCGCCTCGTGCGGCGAAGGAGCCGCGCAGGGGTTCAGACGTTGGTCCCGGCGCCGGCACCGCGCTCGTCACCCGAACGCGTCCGCAGACGCGCAAGCCCAATATGTATCGGGTGTTGCTGTTGAACGATGATTACACGACGCAGGAGTTCGTGGTGATCGTATTGCGCAAATATTTCAATAAGTCGGTGGAGGAAGCCACGCGCATCATGCTCCACGTCCATAATCACGGAGTCGGCGAATGCGGCGTCTACACTTACGAGGTCGCTGAGACCAAAGTCACCCAGGTCATGGATTTTGCAAGGAAGCATCAGCATCCTCTGCAATGCATCATGGAAAAGAAATAGGACGAGCGCATGCCGACCTTCTCGCGCAATCTCAAGCAGACACTCGACCGCGCGCTCGCCTCCGCCCGCGAGCGGCGCCATGAATATGCGACGCTCGAACATCTTCTGCTCAGTCTCGTCGAGGACGTCGACGCTTCGGCCGTCTTGCGCGCCTGCTCCGTCGATCTCGACGTTCTGACAAAGAATCTGCGCGACTACATCGATCGCGAGCTCGACAATCTGGTCAATGAAGACGCCGACGAATGCAAGCCGACCGCCGGCTTTCAGCGGGTCGTGCAGCGGGCGATCATCAGCGTCCAGTCTTCCGGCCGCGAGGACGTGAGCGGCGCCAATGTTCTCGTTGCGCTGTTCGCCGAACGCGAAAGCCACGCCGTCTATTTCCTGCAGGAGCAGGACATGACGCGCTACGACGCCGTCAACTTCATCAGCCACGGCATCGCCAAGCGTCCGGGCCTTTCCGACGCAAGCCGCACCCCGCGAGGGGTCGAGGAGGACGGCGAGCGCAGCGACAGCCGCGAGGGCCGCGAGAACGAGGGCCGCAAGAAGGAAGGCGCGCTCGAAGCCTATTGCGTCAACCTCAACAAAAAGGCGCGCGACGGCCGCATCGACCCGCTGATCGGCCGCGAGCCGGAAGTGCTGCGTACGATTCAGGTGCTGTGCCGCCGGCAGAAGAACAATCCGCTGCTCGTCGGCGACCCCGGCGTCGGTAAGACAGCGATCGCCGAAGGCCTCGCCCGCAAAATCGTCTCGGGCGAGGTGCCCGACGTTCTCGCCGGCGCGACCGTCTTCGCGCTCGACATGGGCGCGCTGCTCGCCGGCACGCGCTATCGCGGCGATTTCGAAGAGCGCTTGAAGCAGGTCGTCAAGGAAATCGAGAATCACAAGAACGCGATTCTGTTCATCGACGAAATTCACACGGTGATCGGCGCCGGCGCCACCTCCGGCGGCGCGATGGACGCTTCAAACCTGCTTAAACCCGCGCTGGCGCAGGGCGTTCTGCGCTGCATCGGCTCGACAACCTACAAGGAATACCGGCAGTATTTCGAGAAGGATCGCGCGCTTGTCCGCCGCTTTCAGAAAATCGACGTGAACGAACCCTCGATCCCCGACGCCATCGAAATCATGAAGGGCCTCAAGCCCTATTTCGAGGAGTTCCACAAAATCCGCTACACCAACGACGCGTTGAAGGCGGCGGTGGAGCTTTCGGCCCGCTACATTCATGACCGCAAGCTTCCGGACAAGGCGATCGACGTGATCGACGAAACCGGCGCCGCGCAAATGCTGTTGTCGGAGAATAAGCGGAAGAAAACGATCGGTCTGAAGGAAATCGAAACGACGATCGCGACGATGGCGCGGGTGCCGCCGAAGACGGTCTCCAAGGACGACGCCGAAGTTCTCGCTCATCTCGACGAGACGCTGCGGCGAGTCGTCTATGGTCAGGACAAGGCGATCTCGGCGCTGACCTCCGCCATCAAGCTCGCGCGCGCCGGCCTGCGCGACCATGAGAAGCCGATCGGCTGCTATCTCTTCTCAGGGCCGACGGGCGTCGGCAAGACCGAGGCTGCGCGTCAGCTCGCGACCTCGCTCGGCATCGAGCTCATTCGCTTCGACATGTCGGAATATATGGAGCGCCACACGGTGAGCCGGCTGATCGGCGCGCCTCCCGGCTATGTCGGCTTCGATCAGGGCGGCCTCTTGACCGACGCCATCGACCAGCATCCGCATTGCGTGCTGCTGCTCGACGAAATCGAGAAGGCGCATCCCGATCTCTACAACATCCTGCTGCAGGTCATGGATCACGGCAAGCTGACCGACCATAATGGCAAGACCATCGACTTCCGCAACACCATCCTAATCATGACGACGAACGCTGGCGCGCAGGATCTGGCGCGCACGCCGATCGGCTTCACCCGCAGCCGGCGCGATCTCGACGACAGCGAGGCGATCAACCGGCTCTTCGCGCCGGAGTTCCGCAACCGTCTCGACGCGATCGTGCCCTTCGGACATTTGCCGGTCGACGTCATCAAGCGCGTCGTCGACAAATTCATCATGCAGCTCGAGGCGCAACTCGCCGACCGCAATATTACGATCGAACTCACCGACGAAGCGCGGAGCTGGCTCGTCGAACATGGCTATGACGAAGCCATGGGCGCGCGGCCGATGTCGCGGGTCATTCACCAACACATCAAGACGCCGCTCGCCGATGAGGTGCTGTTCGGCCGTCTCAAGAACGGCGGCGCGGTGCGCGTCGTCGTCGTCGGCGACGACAGCGGCGCGAAATCGCTCGGCTTCGTCTTCCCGGAAGGACCGGTGCTGCCGCGGCCCGAGCGCGACATCATCGAGGCCGGCAAGAAGCGCGCCGCTGAGGAAGCGGAGCGCGCCGGCGACGCGCCGCTGGCTGGCAATACTGAAGCTGAATCCGACGCGCGGCCGGCGCCAATGAAGAATTGACGCGCGCGTCACGCTTTTCGGCAAATCCCCAAGCCCTTCACCTCGCCTCTCCCCGCAAGCGGGGAGAGGAAGCGGCCGGCGCCGCACGAAAAAATCATGCGTTGGCATGTCGCCAAAGCGTCGCGCTGCAATCCCCTCTCGTCGCGAAAGCGGGGAGAGGTACGGCGAGGGGCTTTGGGGGCTTAGCCTCGCCCTTTATTTCGCCGCGGCCTTCTTGGTTTTGACAGGCTTCGTCTCGGGCGGCGCCGCCGGTCGTCGCGCCATCGCTTCGGCGAGATAGCGCCCTGTATGGCTGCGCTTTTCCTTGACGATTTCGGCGGGCGGTCCCGCCGCGACGATTTCGCCGCCGCCGTCGCCGCCCTCAGGGCCCATGTCGATGATCCAATCCGCGGTCTTGATGACTTCGAGATTATGTTCGATCACCACGACGGTGTTGCCCTGCTCGACCAGCTCGTGCAGCACTTCGAGCAGCTTCGCCACATCGTGGAAATGCAAGCCGGTCGTCGGCTCGTCGAGAATATAGAGCGTGCGGCCGGTCGAACGGCGGGACAGTTCCTTGGAGAGCTTGACGCGCTGCGCCTCGCCGCCCGAGAGCGTCGTCGCCTGCTGGCCGACATGGATATAGTCGAGACCGACGCGCTTTAACGTCTCCATCTTGTCTCGGATCGACGGCACCGCCTTGAACAGATTCGCCGCCTCCTCGACGGTCATGTCGAGCACGTCTGCAATCGACTTCTCGCGATATTTCACCTCAAGCGTCTCGCGGTCGTAGCGCTTGCCCTTGCATACGTCGCAAGTGACATAGACGTCTGGCAAAAAGTGCATTTCGATCTTGATGACGCCGTCGCCCTGACAGGCCTCGCAGCGTCCGCCTTTCACATTGAAAGAGAAGCGGCCCGGCGCGTAGCCGCGCGCCTTCGCCTCGGGCAGGCCCGCGAACCATTCGCGAATCGGCGTGAAGGCGCCGGAGTAGGTCGCCGGATTGGAGCGCGGCGTGCGCCCGATCGGCGACTGGTCGATGTCGATGATCTTGTCGATCTGCTCGAGGCCTTCGAGACGATCGAAAGGCGCCGGATGCTCATGCGCGCCGGAGAGCCGCCGCGCCACCGCCTTGTAAAGCGTTTCGATGATCAGCGTCGACTTGCCGCCGCCGGAAACGCCGGTGACGCAGGTGAAGAGGCCGAGCGGCACTTCCGCGGTGACGTTCTTTAGATTGTTGCCGCGCGCGCCGAAGAGTTTGAGCCAGCGGCCGGCCGTCGGCTTGCGCAATTTATGGCGCAGGATCACCTGCTTCTCGCCGGTGAGATATTTGCCGGTGAGCGACGCAGGATTATCCATGATTTCCTGCGGCGTCCCCTGCGCGACGATCCTGCCGCCGTGAATGCCGGCGCCGGGTCCGACGTCGACGACATAATCGGCGGAAAGAATCGCGTCCTCGTCATGTTCGACGACGATGACGCTGTTGCCGAGATTGCGGAGGCGCCGCAGCGTGTCGAGCAGCCGATCATTGTCGCGCTGGTGCAGACCGATCGACGGCTCGTCGAGCACATAGAGAACGCCGGTCAGTCCAGAGCCGATCTGCGATGCAAGCCGAATGCGCTGGCTTTCGCCGCCAGAGAGCGATCCCGAATTGCGCGAAAGCGTCAGATAGTCGAGTCCGACATCAACGAGGAAGGTCAGACGATCGCGAATTTCCTTCAAGATGCGGAAGGCGATTTCATTGCGCTTCTTGTCGAGCGCGTCGGGCAGCGCGCGAAACCAGTCGTGCGCGGCGCGCACGGAAAGCTCGGAGACTTCACCGATATGTTTGCCGGCGATCTTCACCGCGAGCGCTTCAGGCTTCAAGCGAAAGCCTTCGCAGGCGAGACAGGGCGTCGCCGACATATAGCGGCCGATCTCTTCGCGCGCCCATTCGCTGTCGGTTTCGAGATAGCGCCGTTCGAGATTGATGATGACGCCTTCGAACGGCTTCTTCACGTCGTAAGCGCGAAAGCCGTCGTCATAGGTAAAGCGCACATCCTCCTCGCCCGAGCCATAGAGAATGACGTTTCTTGCCTTCTCCGAGAGCGCCTCCCACGCCGCGTCGAGCCGAAACTTGTAGTGCCTGCCGAGCGCTTCGAGCGTCTGCTGATAATAGGGCGAGGTCGATTTTGCCCAGGGCGCGATTGCGCCTTTGCGCAAGGTCAGCTTGGGATTGGGCACGACGAGATCGGCGTCGACCTTCTGCTCATGGCCGATGCCGCCGCAAGTAGGACAGGCGCCGAAGGGATTGTTGAACGAAAACAGCCGCGGCTCGATTTCCGGGATGGTGAAGCCCGACACCGGACAGGCGAATTTCGACGAGAAGAGGATGTGGTCGGGCGCATAATGCGTCGAGACATTCGCGGCGGCGGTCGGCGGATCGGCAATCGGTAGTCGGCCGTCATTCCCCGACTGCCCACTGCCGACTGCCGACTGCCGATCAGCGAATTCGACGACCGCGAGGCCGCCCGACAATTCCAGCGCCGTCTCGAAACTGTCGGCGAGCCGCGCGCTCATGTCGGGGCGCACGACGATGCGGTCGACGACGACGTCGATGTCGTGTTTCAACTTCTTGTCGAGCGCCGGCGCGTCGGCGATCTCACAATAGGCGCCGTCGATCTTGAGGCGCTGAAAGCCCTTCTTGGTATATTCGGCGATCTCTTTCTTATATTCGCCCTTGCGGCCGCGCACGACTGGCGCGAGCAGATAGAGCCGCGCGCCTTGGGGCAGCGCCAGCACGCGATCGACCATTTGCGAGACGGTCTGGCTCTCGATCGGCAGGCCGGTCGCTGGCGAATAGGGCACGCCGACGCGCGCCCAGAGCAGACGCATATAGTCATGGATTTCGGTGACCGTGCCGACGGTCGAGCGCGGATTTTTCGAAGTCGTCTTCTGTTCGATGGAGATCGCCGGCGAGAGCCCGTCGATCTGATCGACGTCGGGCTTCTGCATCATCTCCAGAAACTGCCGGGCGTAGGCCGAGAGCGATTCGACATAGCGACGCTGGCCTTCGGCATAGATCGTGTCGAAGGCGAGCGACGACTTGCCCGAACCGGACAGGCCGGTGAACACGACAAGCTTGTCGCGCGGAATCGTCAGATCGATATTTTTGAGATTATGTTCGCGCGCGCCGCGGATGGAGATTGTGTTGGCGTGGGCGAAAACCTTCTCTACCGCGGCCGCGGATTTTCTGCTGTTGCTCGCCATTGATGAGGGTTGATCGAAACGGGAAACCTAATTTAGGCGCTGCGGTCGCCAAACGCCACTCGTCGCGCCGAGCAAATCACAAGCTGCTGCTTTATTAGACAATGTATGCCGTCATTGCGAGCGAAGCGAAGCAATCCACACCCGTGCGGCGGCCCCTGGATTGCTTCGTCGGCTTCGCCTCCTAGCAATGACGAGAATTGCTCAAGCGCAGCTCCTCGCACAACGCCTGCTGGCCGAAACCCGAGCCGCCGCCGCTAAAACAAAAGGGCGCTTTGTCGAAAGCACTAACTCAGCCATACTCGGCTCGTGTCACATTTAATGAAAAAAAAGCGTGTCGAAAAACTATCGAAAATCCAAGTCGGACAAACCCCTCTACCGCCACCTCTACGTCCAGGTGCTTGCGGCCATCGCGCTTGGCGCGCTGTTCGGCTGGCTCGAGCCGCAGGCCGCCGCGCAGGACTGGGTGAAGGCGCTCGGCGACGGCTTCGTCAAGCTGATCAAAATGGCGATCGCGCCGATCATCTTCTGCACCGTCGTCTCCGGCGTCGCCCATATCGAGGATGCGCGCAAGGTCGGGCGCGTCGGGCTGAAGGCGCTCGTCTATTTCGAAATCGTCTCGACATTCGCGCTGGCGATCGGCCTCATCGTCGGCAATCTTTCGCAAATCGGCGCCGGTTTCGCCGGCAAGCCCGACCCTTCGGCAATCGCCAAATATACCGCGCTCGCCGAGAAGCGCGGAGCCGTCGAGTTTCTTCTCGACATCATTCCCGACAGCGCGCTTGGCGCCTTCGCCAAGGGCGACATACTGCAGGTTCTGCTGTTCTCGCTCTTTTTCGGCTTCGCGCTGTTGACGCTCGGCGAACGCGGCCGGGCGCTGCGCGTGATCATCGACGATGTCGGTCACGCCATGTTCGGCGTCATCGCCATCGTCATGAAGGCGGCGCCGATCGGCGCCTTCGGGGCCATGGCCTTTGCGGTCGCGAAATACGGCTCCGCCGCGCTTTATTCGCTCGCCGGGCTCATCGGCGCCTTTTATCTCACCGCCGCGCTGTTCGTCGTTCTTGTCCTCGGCCTGATCGCGCGCGCGACCGGCTTCAGCATTTTCCGCCTGCTCCATTATCTGCGCGACGAACTGCTGATCGTGCTCGGCACGTCATCTTCCGAAAGCGCCCTGCCCGCGCTGATGGAAAAGCTGCAGCGACTCGGCTGTTCGAAATCGGTCGTCGGGCTCGTGGTGCCGACCGGCTATTCCTTCAATCTCGATGGCACCAACATCTATATGACGCTGACGACGCTGTTCATCGCCCATGCCATGGGCGTCGAACTTGACCTGACGCATCAGGCGACGATCCTCGTCGTCGCCATGCTCACCTCAAAGGGCGCGAGCGGCGTTTCCGGCGCGGGCTTCATTACGCTCGCCGCGACGCTTTCCGCGGTCGATCCGCAACTCGCGCCGGGCATGTCGCTGGTGCTCGGCGTCGATAAATTCATGAGCGAATGCCGGGCGCTCACCAATTTCGTCGGCAATAGCGTCGCGGCGATCGTCGTCGCCCATTGGGAGGGCGAACTCGACCGCGCGCGCCTCGACAGCGGCCTCGCGCGCCGCATCGATGCAAGCGATCTCGAAACGGCCGTCGCCACCGACTGACGCCGCTTGCGGCGGGCGCCGGCGAGTGCTAGAACAAAAAAAGAACATTGCGCCGCGACGGCGCTTCATCTGTGGACAAGGCGCGCCGGCGTGCCAGACGGCCGGCCTTTGCACTAGAGTGCGGCGTATCTAGCGAGCGGAGAGGGTCATGGCGAGCAGCGTCAACAAGGTCATTTTGATCGGCAATCTCGGCCGCGATCCAGAGGTGCGCACCCTGCCCTCGGGCGATCGCGTCGTCTCATTCTCGGTGGCGACGACCGAATCCTGGCGCGACAAGAATACCGGCGAGCGCAAGGACCGCACCGAATGGCACAATGTGTCGATCTTCAATGAGAATCTCGGCAAGATCGCCGAGCAATATTGCCGCAAGGGCTCCAAAATCTATCTCGAAGGCCAGCTGCAGACGCGCGAATATACCGACAAGGACGGCAATCAGCGCAAGGCGACCGACGTGGTGCTGCAGCGTTTTCGCGGCGAGCTGACGCTGCTCGACAGCAAGGGCGGCGGACGCGGCGAAGGCGATTACGACAGCGGCTACGGACAGAACGGCGGCTCCTTCGGCCGCTCCTCGCCGATGGAGCGCGGCCCCGGCGAGCGGCGTCCTGCCCCGGCCGGCAAACTCTCCGACGCGCTCGACGACGATATTCCGTTCTGATCGCCCTTCTGATCGCCTCACGCTCAACCGCGCGAGGCATATGCAAGGACGATGTCAGCCGCCCTGGCGCTGGGCGATCGGCCCGCTTCAAGTAGGCGCGCGCGCACATGCATGAAGGCGGCAAGTTGCGCCTCGCGCGCGACGCTTTCCCCCAGCAGCAGCGGCTTTAGCGCCTCGGCAAGGGCGCGCGGCGTCGCCTGCCGCTGTAGAAATTCCGGCACGACATTCTCGCCGAGAATGAGATTGGGCAGCACGATCGAGTCGACGTTGACGAGAAAGCGCAACAGCGATTCCGCCCGAGAGACTCGATAGGCGACCGCCATCGGAACGTCGGCGAGCGCCAGTTCGAGCGTCGCCGCGCCCGACGTGACGAGCGCCGCGCGCGCCGCGCGAAAGGCGGCGAATTTTTCCGCTTGGCCGATGAGACGCGGCGTCACCGGCCAGTCCTGCAATTCATGGCGCAAAGCCTCCCCCATAAAGGGCGCGACAGGAATCACCACGTCGAAATCGGCGCGTTCGCGCAGGAGAAGCTCAAGCGCCTCGCCGTAAATCGGCGTCATGCGTCGCACTTCGGCGAGGCGCGAACCTGGAAGCACGAGCAGCGATCGCTCGCCGCCGGGGTCGCGAGAACGCAGCGTCAATTCGTCGAGCCGCTCGACGAGCGGATGGCCGACATAGACGCATCGTGGTCCGCCCAGCCGCGCATGCGCAAGCGGCTCGAATGGCAGCAGCGCCAACACGCAATCGACATAGTCCCGCATCGCGCGCGACCGGCCCGGCCGCCACGCCCAGACCGTTGGACTGACGTAATCCACGATCGGCAGTTCGGGCCTGGCGGCGCGGACGCGGCGCGCGACGCGATGGGTGAAGTCCGGCGCATCGATGATGACGAGACAATCGGGGGCCTGATCGAGGATCGCGCGCGCCGTTTCATTGATGCGTTGCACGAGGCGCGGAAGCCGCGCCAGGACCGGAACGAGGCCCATCACCGCGATGTCCGCAAGCGGAAACAGCGAAGCGAGTCCCTCGCGTTCCATCGCCTCGCCGCCGACGCCAGCGAAAGCGACCTGCGGAGTAGCGGCGCGCAAGGCGCGCATCAAAGTCGCGCCGAGCTGATCGCCGGAGGCCTCGCCGGCGACCAAAAAGATGCGCGGCGCCGTCATGATTTCTCAGCGCGCGGGAGGCGCGCAAAGCGGGCGCATCGAAGGCGCGCGCAGGAATTCTACGATCGCCGCAACGTCCGCGTCGCCGGCGCAATCCTGCGACAGGGTTTCGATGCGCTCGCTCAGCACCCGCGCGTCATCTCGGGCGAAGAGCAGGCGATAAGCGCGACGCAGCCGCTCGATGCGTTCGGCGGCGAAGCCACGCCGTTTCAGGCCAACGAGATTGAGTCCGAAAAGATGGGCGCGATTGCCCGAAGCGAGCGCGAAGGGAATGACGTCGCCTTCGACGCCGGAAAGGCCGCCGACAAAGGCCTGCGCCCCGATGCGCACATTCTGATGCACCGCCGTCGCGCCGCCGATCATCGCGCAATTCCCGATCTCGACATGGCCGCCGAGCAGAACCTGATTGGACAATATCACGTCGTCGCCGAGTCGGCAGTCATGGGCGACATGCGAAGTGGCGAGACAGATACAACGCGCGCCGATACGCGTTCCTTCCGCAACGCCGGTATTGATCGTCACGCCCTCTCGTATGACGCAATCGTCGCCGATCGACAACGCGCCCGCCGCCAGCGCCGCCTTGATGTCCTGCGACGGCAGGCCGATGGCGGCGAAGGGGTAGATTTCGGCGCGCGCGCCGATGCGCGTCCGGCCGCTGACGACGACATGGGAATGGAGCGTCGCGCCGTCGCCGATCTCGACTGACGCGCCGATATGGCAGAAAGGTCCGATGACGACGCCAGCGCCGAGCCGCGCGCCGTCTTCAACGACGCTGGATGGATGAACCGACGCCTTCATTGTCGCATCCGGCGCGGCGATCCTACGCCCCCATCATGACGCTGATCTGCGCTTCGCAGACCAGCGCGCCATCGACCGTCGCCCGTCCCGCATACCACCAGATATTGCGTTTCTGCGCGGTCTTCGTCATGTGGAATTCGACGCGGTCGCCGGGCGTCACGGGTTTACGAAACTTCGCATTGTCGATCGTGACGAAATAGACGATACGCGACCGGTCCGCGCCGTTCATCGCACGAATGGCGATCACGCCGGCGGTCTGCGCCATCGCCTCGATGAGGAGAACGCCGGGCATGATCGGACGCTCGGGAAAGTGGCCCTGAAACTGCGGCTCGTTGACCGTGACATTCTTGATCCCGACGCAGGACTCATCGCCGCGAATGTCGACGATTCGATCGACGAGCAGGAAGGGATAGCGATGCGGCAATTGGCTCATGATCTGCAAAATGTCGGCGCTCTCGAGAGTCGCGCCGGCCGCGGCCTCGACCATAGTTTCCTCCTTTTTGAGCAGGGCTGACGCCTTACTTGTTTTGTCCGACGTGTCTTACGTCGACTTGTCCTTGCGCGCGAGTCGGTCGATGAGCGCCGCGCCACGCAAGAAACGCCGCAGGGGACGCGCCGGCGCGCCGCCGACCCTCTGTCCGGCGGGCACGTCGCGCATTACTCCGGATTTCGCCGCGACCGCGGCGCCTTCGCCGATCGTGAGGTGGCCGGCGACGGCGGACTGTCCGCCAAGCGCGGCAAAATCGCCGATCTCGCAGGAGCCTGCAATTCCTGACTGCGCGACGATCGCGCAAAACCGGCCAATCACCACGTTGTGGCCGATCTGCACGAGATTGTCGATCTTCGTTCCCTCGCCGATGATCGTATCGCGCGAAGCGCCGCGATCGATCGTCGTATTGGCGCCGATCTCGACGTCGTCCTGCACGATGACGCGACCGATCTGCGGAGTCTTCAGATAGCCCTGTCGCGTCGGGACGAAGCCGAATCCGTCCTGTCCCAGCCGCGCGCCCGGATGAATCACGACGCGATCGCCGACCAGGGCATGCGTGAGGCTCACATGCGCGCCGATCGAACAGTCGCGCCCGATGCATACTTTGGGGCCTATTGCCGCCTGCGGACCGATGATCGTTCCGGCGCCAATCTCGGCGCCAGGCCCAATCACCGCGCCGGGGTCGACGATCACGCCCGGCTCCAACCGCGCCGAGGGGTCGACGACGGCTCCCGGAGAAACGCCACTGGACTGGAACAGCGACGCGGGACGGAGCGCATCCGGAAAAAGATGCGCCGTCGCAAGGGTCATTGCACGCTGCGGATCGTCGACGACGAGCGCGGCGACGGATGTCGGAAGCAGCGCGAGGTGGCGCTGGCGCAGAAAGCAGGCGGTCGCGCGGCATTCGGAGAGCGCCGTGCGATAGCGCGGATTGTCATAGAAGCAGAGATCGCCCGGCCTGCTCCAATCGAGCGGCGCAACGCCGATGATGAAAGCGGACGCGAACGCGCCGGACGCCGACTCCGGACCGAAATCGCAGCGGATTTCGGCGCCGGCGACTCGGGCAATTTCGCTCAAAGGCGCCGGTCGCGCCAGGGGAAAGAAAGCCGCCGCGCTCATGGCGCGATGTCCCGAACCGAGGCGCGCGCCAGAGCGCGCTGCGAAAAAGTGGGAACCGGCCTTTCGCGTGAGGCGCGCTCTAAATCATCAGAATCGACGTTATCTGCGCTCAGGCGAGTCCGCTTGAACGCAGCGTGATCTAGCGGCTCAGCCATTCGCCGGGCGCGGTTCGCCCGGCGAGCTTCGCCGATCATCAGAAGTTGGTGCCGCCGCTGAAGCGGAAGTTCTGAGTGATATCGCCATAGACCTTTGAGGTCACGACCGCATAGTCGAAGCGGATCGGCCCCATCGGCGAACTCCACAGCACCGAGGCGCCGACCGAGGAACGCAAGGCGAATTTGTTCGAGATCGGCGTCAGGCAGCTGCCCTGACCGAAGGCGGCGATCGGCGTATAGGCGGCGATACATGTGCCAAACTGGCCCGGCGCAAAGATCGGTATCGTGGGCAGATTGTTTGCGTAATTCGTCCGTCCACGGAAATTCCACAACGAACCGGCGTCGGCGAAGAGCGCGCCCTTCAATCCGAGATCCTTCGGCAGGCCCCAGATCGGGAACTGAACTTCGAGCGAACCGCCGATATAGTTGGAGCCGCCGAGCGAGTTGCCGCGGTTGTTATTGAAGCTCGTCAGGATGTTCGAATCGCGCGGTCCGAAGCCGCCCGGCGCGAAGCCACGCACCAGACTGGGGCCGAGATTGAAATTATCCTGAATGCGCGCCTTATAGCCGCCGAAAGTCGACAGATCGCCGCCCTGCAGACGGGCGATGCCGACCACATCGTCGAGATAAGGAATCTCGTGGAAGTAGCGGATGTCGCCGCTCGTTCGAAGATAATGCGCGCCGCCGCCGGCGCCGGCCGCGTCCTGGTTAAGAGACGCCAGCCAGCCGTTATGCGGATTTTTGAAATTGTCGATCGTGCTGTAGTTCAGCGAATAGCCGAACAGAGACGTCACCAGCGTGCCCTGGGACCCTTTGATCCCGAGCGACGCCTCGCCATTCGACTGACAGTTAAGCACGAGACTGGGCGTCGGGTAGAACGGGCTGAACCCAGGCGTATAGCCGGGAACCGGCACCAAACAGTCGTTGTAGGGCCGCCTGCTGTCGTTCGGGATCGAGATCGTCGTTTGATAGATCGAATAGTGCGGCGAAAAGGACAGCTCGTCGGTGATCGGAACGCCGAAGCGCACCGTGCCGCCGATCGAGGTCGAACTGTAAATCGAGTAGTTATAGGCGTCCTGCCGGCGCGCGAAGACGTCGAAACCGGCGGCGATGCGCTGGTCGAGGAAATAGGGCTCGGTGAAGCTGAACGTCACGCCGCGGGCGATCTGGCCGGCCTGCACCGAAAGGCGCACCGCCTGGCCGCGGCCCATGAAGTTGCTTTCCGACACGGACACTTCAGAGATAAAGCCCTGGTTCGTCGAATAGCCGCCGGAGACGCCGAAGTTGCCGGTGGGCTGATCTTCAACCTCGACGTTCAGGATCACGCGATCGGGCGCTGAGCCCGGCTCGTTGGTGATCTTAACCTTCTTGAAATAGCCCAGTCCGTTCAGACGACGCTCGGCGCGATCGATCAGCACACGGTTATAGGCGTCGCCTTCGCCGATATCGAATTCACGGCGAATGACATAGTCGCGCGTGCGCGTATTGCCGTGGATGTTGATGCGCTCGATATAGACGCGCGGTCCTTCCTCGAGCAGGAACTGAATGGCGACCGTCTGGTCCGCCGGATTGCGCTCGCCGCGCGGGCGCGCCTGGGTGAAGGCATAACCCTTCTTGGCGATTTCGCGGGTTAGCGCTTCGACGGTCTTCTCGACCGCGTCGCCGTTGTAGACGTCGCCCGGCGCAAGGCGAAGCAAATCGTTCAGCGCGGCGCCGTTCACGTCGGGCAGATGCGATTCGATGCTCACGGAGGACACGCGATATTGCGGTCCTTCATGCACGTTGATGGTGACGATGTAGCCGCCCGCCGCCGGATCGAATTGCACGTCGGAGCTGATGACCCGAAAATCGGCGTAACCATTCTTGAGATAGAACCGACGAATGAGTTCGAGGTCCGAAGCGATTCGATCCGGATCGTAAACGTCGCTCGACTTGATGAACGACAGAAAGTTCATCTCCGTCGTCTCCATCATGCCGACGAGACGACGTGTGGAGTAGACCTCATTGCCGATGAACCGGATTTCCTTAACGCCGGTCTTGTCGCCTTCGACGACGGTGAAAACGAGATCGACCCGTCCGTTCGGCAGTTCGACCGTGCGATAGCTCACCTTCGCCGCGGCGCGGCCCGATCGGCGATAGACTTCCGTCAATCGCGCGACGTCGGACTCGGCGAGCTCCGGGTTGAACGGCGTATGGGCGCGCGAACGCACCTGATCCTGCAAGGTGTCGGTCTTGACCTTGCTGTTGCCTTCGAATGCGACGCGATTAATTTCCGGCGCGGCGAGCGCCGGAACGCTAAAGGCCACTAAGGCGGCGGCGACAACCGCGAACAAGAACGATGATTTCCAAATGCCGCTGATTGAGCGCATGTAATGCAGGTCCTCGTCGCAACGTCGCCGCCCGGGCCGCGGCGCGAACTTTACGTTAAAAACGCCGGTGATCGGCGCTCCGCCAGCGTTGGGCGATTCCTTCTACAGGGTTTGCCCAACCCTGCAAACGCAGAATAAATGTTGTTTCCGCAATTTGTCGAAGGCGTGACGTTAAAGCCACGATTCATGGTCAGCGCATGGTTAAGACGTGACATGGAGGACGCAATCATGTCTGAATTACGTCGCAAATCGCGCGCTTGAGGGACGCTCGAACGCGGCTCGGGAAAAAGTGGATGCCGGCGCTTCGCGCAAAGGCGCGCCCAACTTTTTGGAATCGATCGCGTCGTCTGCCTTTCGGCGATTCCGCCTGAACGCAACGTGATCCAGGACGCCGCGTCAGCGGCGGCCGCTTGGCGTCAAGAGCCGGAACCGGAGAGCTTGTGGAAAAGGCGCGCGATGTCGTTGTATGTCGAAAAAATCATCAGCGCCCCGACCATCGCGAGACCGACGCGAAAGGCGACTTCCTGCGCGCGTTCGTTCAGCGCGCGGCCGCGCGCCGCCTCTATCGCGAAGAACAGCAAGTGACCGCCATCCAGCAGCGGCACAGGCATCAAATTGAGCAGACCAATCGAGACCGACAAAATCGCGATGAGGCTCAACAACGGCGCCATGCCCACCTTGGAAGCCGCCTGAGCCATCTGCCCCGAGACCTGCGCGATGCCAATCGGCCCGGATAGTTGATCGGCGCTTTCCCGTCCGGTCACTAGTCCGCCAATGTAGCTGCCGGTGCGGCGCACGACCGTCCAAGTTTCCTGCACGCCCATGACCAGCGCTTCGGCGGGACCGTAACGCTCCCGGCGGACGTCGGCGTCGGCCTTAGAAGCCTGTATGCCGAGCATGCCGATGCGAACCTTGCCGATCGCGCTTTCGACTTCGCGCAGCGCGGGGACTGCGGGCAGCGTCAACTCCTGGTCGCCGCGCTGAACGACGAAGATGAGCTTCTTGTCCACTGACGCCGACACGATTTCCTGCAGTCTCGCGAACGAATCGATCGGCGCGCCGTCGACGCTGAGCACCAGATCGCCAGGCTTGAATCCCGCTGCGGCGCCGGCGCCTCCAGGGGTCAGAGAACCGACGCGCGGCGCATAGACGGTGCGCCCGTAAACACCGAAGAGAATGGCGAAAATCGCGATCCCTAGCAGGAAGTTGGCGAAAGGCCCCGCGACAACGATGGCGGCGCGCTCCCAGACCGACTGCGCGGCGAAAGTCACTTTGCGTTCGGCCTCGGGCATCGCGCGCACGGCTTCCGGGTCAGGCGCGCTCGCGGCGTTAGCGTCGCCATGGAAGGTGACATAGCCGCCGAGCGGAATGCCCGCGATGCGCCAGCGCGTGCCGAGACGGTCCACCCGTGACCAAAGCTCTGGTCCGAAACCGATCGAAAAGGCGTCGACTTTCACGCCGCACCAGCGGCCGACGATAAAGTGCCCGAATTCGTGGACGAACACGACCAGCGTCAGGACGAGCACGAAGGGGAGCAGATAGAAGGCGAAGGTCGTTAGGAGGTTTAGCAAAGCGCTGTCTCGCCGGTCTCGGTTGCGCCATGCCCACCGGCGGCGCACGCCATGATCATTGCAACGTCAACATGCCCGATGCGGCATGTCCGGCCAAGGCCGATCGTGACCTTTCTCTGACAATATGGTCCACGGCGAGGGCGTCCTCAACGCTTTCCGGCGGATTCGCAGTGCCGTCGCGCAGCGCGGTCTCGCAGGCCTCGGCCACGTGACGGGAAATCCCGTCGAAGGAAATGCGCCGGTCAAGGAAAGCCTCGACGGCGATTTCATTTGCGGCGTTCAGCACGGTCGGCAGGCCGCCGCCGGCGCGCAAGGCGTCGAGCGCCAGTTTCAGCGCCGGAAAACGTTCGAAATCAGGCGCTTCAAAAGTCAGAGTGGCGATTTTCGCAAGATCCAGGCGCGGCGTCGGCGTCGCCAGCCGGTCAGGGTAGCCGAGACAATGCGCGATCGGCGTGCGCATGTCCGGCGCGGCCATTCCCGCCGTCACCGAGCCGTCGGAAAAGGCGACCAGCCCATGCACGATGGACTGCGGATGAACGACGACGTCGAGCTTTTCTGCCGGCACGGCAAAGAGATGATGGGCTTCGATCAGTTCGAGCCCTTTGTTCATCATACCCGCCGAATCGACGGTAATTTTCGGCCCCATCGCCCAATTCGGGTGATTGAGCGCCTCTTCGACGCGCGCCTCGGCGATGCGCTCCTTGCTCCAGGTGCGGAACGGGCCGCCTGACGCGGTGATGATCATCCGCTCGATGCGGGACGGGTCCTCGCCCCCGAGCGCCTGGAAAATGGCGTTGTGCTCGCTGTCCATGGGCAGCAGCCGCACCCCGGCCGCCGCGGCGGCGCGCATGAAGGGAACGCCGGCGCAGACAAGACATTCCTTGTTGGCGAGCGCCACGTCGCGGCCTGCGGCGAGCGCGGCGTAGGTCGGCTCGACGCCGGCCGCCCCGACGATGGCGGAGACGACGAGATCGGCGTCGCGCAGCGCGGCCTCGATGACCGCCTCGCGTCCGGCGGCGACCCGAATATTGGTCCCGGCGAGCGCAGCCTTGAGCGCGTCATAGGCGCTCTCGTCGCGAATCGCGGCAAATTCAGCCCTGACCGTGCGGGCGACGCGCGCCAGCGCCTCGACATCGCGTCCGCCCGCCACCGCCGAAACCGAAAACCTTTCGGGATCGCGTTCGAGCAGATCCACCGTCGAACGTCCGATCGAACCGGTCGCGCCGAGAAGCACGATGCGGCGCGGCGAAGCTGATCGCGACGGAGCCGACTCGCGCCCCTGGCTCTGTCCATTTCCTGAAGCCATCCGCTCCGCCTTACCAGAAGAAGAGACCCGCGGCCACCGACGGACCGCCGTGCAGCAGGCCCACCGTCGCCGCGAAAACGCAGGCGAAGATGAAGCCATCGAGCCGATCCATCATCCCGCCATGGCCCGGGATGAGCCGGCTCGAATCCTTGACGCCGAAGCGGCGCTTGACCGAGGATTCGAAAAGATCGCCGATTTGGGAAAAGGCGGCGGCGGCGAGGCCCAGCATGAAGACAGGCCAGGACGCAAGTTGCGGACCACCGCCGAGATAGACCGCGCCAAGGCCGAGCAAAGCGCCGGAGACCACGCCGGTGATCGTGCCGGACCAAGTCTTTCCCGCGGAGACGCGGGGCCACAGCTTGGGTCCCCCGATCAGCCTGCCGCCGAAATAGGCAAAAATATCCGTGCCCCAGACGATGGCGAACAGGAAGGCGACGGCGAGCGCCCCGACGTCCGGCGATTCGCGCAAAAGGCAAACGGCGAAGGCAGGCGCGCCGGCATAGACGACGCCCGTCGCCGCCCAAAGCCGCCGCTCGGCGCCGGCGAGGGCGCCGCCCACCAGGGCAAGCAGCGCGATCGCAAGCGCCGCGGCGCCAGGCGTGGCGACGCGCCCGAAGGCCGTGGCCGCCGCGACCGCCGCCCCGCCGACTGCGATGCGCGCGGCGCGGCCCTCGCCGCCGATGAGGTTCTGCCACTCCCAGCTGACGGCGAAAGCTGCGGCCAGCCAGAACAGCGCGAAGGCGTCGCCGCCGAGATAGAGCGTTCCGAGCGCCGCTGTGACCATCGCCACGGCGGAAGCGACGCGCGGTCCGAGATCGGCAAAACCGCCAGCCGACGCGTTCAGCACCGGCGCCTTGGTCCGGCCTAAGGCGCGCTCCCTGCGATCCGCCGTCATGAAGCGGTCTTGGCGCTGCGCGCCGCCGCCTCAAGCCCGCCGAACCGCCGGTCGCGATGAGCGTATTCGGCGATCGCGGCCGAAAGCGCCGCTTCGTCGAAGTCCGGCCACAGAATCGGCAGGAAGACGAATTCGGCGTAAGCCGCCTGCCACAGCAGGAAGTTCGACAGCCGCTGCTCGCCCGAGGTCCGGATGATCAGGTCAGGATCGGGAATGTCGGCGGTGTCGAGCCGCCGCGCGATCGCTTCGGCGTCGATCTCCTCGGGCGCGAGCCGTCCCTGCGCCACCATTTCGGCGAGCGCGCGCGCCGCCGCCGCAATCTCCTGCCGCGAGCCATAATTGAAAGCGACCACCAAAGTGAGTCCGGTATTCTCCAGCGTCACCTGCTCGGCCTCGCGCAGCAGATCGGAAATGTCGGCGGCGAGGTCGTTGCGGGCTCCGATGACGCGCACGCGCACATTATTGGCGTGCAATTCCGCGAGATCATTGCGGATGAAGCGATGCAACAGCGTGAGCAGGCTTTGCACCTCCTCGCGCGGGCGCGACCAGTTTTCCGCCGAAAAGGAATAGACCGTCAGATAGCGAATATCGAGATTGATCGCCGCCCGCACCGCCCGGCGCAAAGCCTCGACGCCGCGGCGATGGCCTTCGAATCTCGGCAGCCCCCGCTGCGCGGCCCAGCGGCCGTTGCCGTCCATGATCAGCGCGACGTGACGCGGCGCCGCGCAGGCCCGCCGCGCGTTCGTTTCCGCCTCCAGAATGTCGCTCTCCGTCATAGTCTGGTTCCAAATGGCCATCGGGCCTGCGCCATGCAACGCCGCAGGGTCCTAAACCTGCATGATTTCCTTTTCCTTGGCGGCGAGCGCGGCGTCGATCTCCTTCACCGTCTCGTCCGTAGCTTTTTGCACCTCGGTCTCGTGGCGCTTCTCGTCATCCTCGGGAATCGCGTGATCCTTGAGCAACTTTTTCAATATGTCGAGACCGTCGCGGCGCACGTGGCGCACGGCGACCCTCGCCTCCTCGGCGTATTTATGCGCGACCTTGACCAGCTCCTTGCGGCGCTGCTCGTTCAATTCCGGCATGCGGATGCGCAGTATTTGTCCTTCCACCGTCGGCTGCAGACCAAGATTGGCTTCGCGGATCGCCTTGTCCACGGCGATCACTAGCGCTTTGTCCCAGACCTGCACCGAGATAAGACGCGGCTCCGGCACGCTGACCGTGGCCACCTGATTGAGCGGCGAAACCTGCCCGTAAGCGTCGACATGAACCGGATCGAGCAGGCTCGTCGACGCGCGTCCGGTGCGCAGCCCGCCGAATTCGTGTTTGAGCGTCGCGAGCGCGCCCTGCATGCGGCGCTTCAATTCCGCAAGATCAAATGTTTCCGCCATTGTATATAACCTGTCTTTGATCATCGCCGCTGTCGTCAAACGCGGCTTGGCTTCTATGCTTTCGAATCTGGCGCGGCGAAAGCGGCGCGCACCGCCAGCTTCGCCGCGCCACGATTTATGGCACGATTTCCGCCCGCGCGCGAAAATGTCTTACGGCGCGACGAGGGTGGCGCGCCCCTTGCCGGACAGCGCCGCGTCGATGGCGCCCGGTTCGGCGATCGAAAACACGAGAATCGGAATCTTGTTCTCGCGGGCGAGCGCGAAAGCGGCCGTGTCCATCACCGCCAGATTTCGGGCGATCGCCTCGTCATGGCTGAGGCGATCGTAACGCCGAGCGCTCGGATCGCGCTTGGGGTCGGCGGTGTAGACGCCGTCGACCTGGGTGGCTTTCAGCACAGCGTCGGCGGAGAGTTCGGCGGCGCGCAGCACCGCGCCGGTGTCCGTCGTGAAGAACGGATTGCCGGTGCCGCCCGCGGCGATGACGACGCGGCCCTTGGCGAGATGATGCAGCGCCGCGCGGCGCGAAAAGGATTCGCAAACTGACGGCATCGGCACGGCGGAGAGGCAGCGGGCCTGGCGCCCCTGCCCTTCGACCGCCTGTTCGAGCGCGAGCCCGTTCATCACGGTGGCGAGCATGCCGATCGAATCGGCGCGGGCGCGCTCGATGCCGGTGTCGGCGCCCTTGATGCCACGAAAGAAATTGCCGCCGCCGACGACGACCGCGATCTCATGCCCCGCCGTCGCGGCGGAAGCGAGATCGGCGGCGATGCGGGCGAGCGTGACCGCGTCGAGCCCATGCGGCGCCGAACCCTGTAGCGCTTCGCCCGACAGCTTGACGATCACGCGCTTCCATTTCCGTGTCGAGGCCGGGTCTGGCATAGGGCGAATCTCGCTGGCTGAGGCGGGCGTATCTTCATAGGGACGCGGCGCGGCGCCGGCAAGGGAGGGGCGGCAAGAGCTGGGGACAGCGCGTCATGGCCGGGCTTGTCCAGGCCATCCACGCCGTGACATTGCGCGATGATCGTGAGATGCGCGTAACGGCGCCGCGTGGATGCCCGCGACAAGCGCGGGCATGACGCGGAGAGATTGCGCGGACACAAAAAAGGCCGGGGTCAACGCCCCGGCCTTTACCCTCACCTTTTCCCAACAAGGGAAAAGGAACGGCTACCCCTTCACCGCCGCCGCGACTTCCGCCGCGAAGTCGCTCGTCGCCTTCTCAATGCCTTCGCCCAGCGCATAGCGCTCGAAGCCCTTGATGGCGATCGGGGCACCAGCCTTGCCTTCGAGCTCCTTGACCGCCTGGGAGACGGTCTTGCCGCCGTGATCCGGGTGGTTCGAGACCTGATCGAGCATGCAGACTTCCTTGGCGTAGGTCTTGATGCCCGACTCGACGATTTTCTGCAGCACATGGTCGGGCTTGCCGGCGTTCTTCTCGATAAGCAGCTTCTTCTCGCGCTCGACCGTCGCCGGATCGAGGCCGGAGGCGTCGAGCGCCAGCGGATTGGCCGAGGCGACGTGCATCGCGAGCTGGCGCGCGAGCGTCGCCAGCACGTCCTTGTCGCCTGTCGATTCGAGCGCGACGATCACCGCGATCTTGCCCTGGCCGTCGACGACCTGGGCATGGACATAGCGGCCGACGACGCCATCGCCGACGCTCAGCGCGGCGGCGCGGCGCAGCGTCAGATTTTCGCCGATGCTGGCGATGGCGTTGGTGATGGCTTCGCTCACCGTGCCGCCGCCGGGATAGGCTGCCGCGCCGAGCGCCTCGACCTCTGTCTTGCCGCTTTTCAGCGCGACTTCGGCGATGTTTTTGACGAGCGTCTGGAAGTCGGCGTTGCGCGCGACGAAGTCGGTCTCGGAATTCACTTCGACGACGACGCCCTGCTTATCGCCGGTCAGCGCCGCGACCAGACCTTCGGCGGCGACTCGGTCGGCCTTCTTGGCCGCCTTGGACAAGCCCTTCTTGCGCAGCCAGTCTACCGCCGCTTCGAATTCGCCGTCGGTCGCGGTGAGCGCCGCCTTGCAGTCCATCATGCCGGCGCCGGTGCTCTCGCGCAGTTCCTTTACAAGGGCGGCGGTGATCGTAGCCATGGTCGAAATTCCTTCCAAATGGTCTTATGGATTCCGGCTAACCCGTTCGCCTGGATTAATGTCATTCCCGGCAGACCGAAGGCCTGACCGGGAATCCAGAGCCGATCCGGAAAGATCGCCAGCTTTGCTCTGGATTCCCGATCGCGCGCGCTGCGCGCGTCGGGAATGACATCCGCGCCGTTCAAACGGATTTCGTATCATGCGACGGCGCCGGCCCATCGGACCGGCGCGCGCGTCTTAATCGTTGGACGTGACGGCGGTTCAGGCGGCGAGCAGCGCCTTCGCCTGATCGACCCAGCCGTCACGCGCGACGCGGCCGTTGAGCTTCAATTCGGCGTCGAGCTTTTCGACATCGGACGGCGTCATCGCGGCAAGCTGCCAGTAATGATAGACGCCGGCGTCGTTCAGCTTCTTGATCAGCTGCGGGCCGACGCCATGCAGCTTGGCGAGATCGTCAGGCGCGCCGCGCGGCGCGGAGAGCAGTTCGAAGGCCTCGCGGGGCGCCTCCGCATCCGCGGCGGCGGCCTCGACGGCGATCTCCTCGGCCGTGCGCAAATCCTCGCGGATCACCCGGCCCGCTTCGACCGCCGGTTCAACGTCAGGCGTCTCCGCCGCGCCGATGTCGACGCCCATCGCGCCCTGGCTGCGCGAAATGCCGTCTATCGCGGCCCTCGCCACGAGATCGCAATAGAGCGCGATGGCGCGGCCGGCGTCGTCATTGCCGGGGATCGGATGGCTGACGCCGTCCGGATCGCAATTGGTGTCGAGCACGGCGACGACCGGAATCTTGAGCCGGTTCGCCTCCTTGATCGCGAGCTGCTCCTTATTGGTGTCGATCACGAAGATGAGATCAGGCGTGCCGCCCATGTCCTTGATGCCGCCAAGCGCCTTTTCGAGCTTGTCGCGCTCGCGGGTCAGCAGCAGCCGCTCTTTCTTGGTGACGCCCGCGCCGCCCGCCGAAAGCTGCTCGTCGAGCTTGCGCAACCGGTTGATCGAACCCGATATCGTCTTCCAATTGGTGAGCGTGCCGCCCAGCCAGCGGGAGTTGATGTAATATTGCGCGCTGCGCTTGGCGGCCTCGGCGATCTGCTCCTGCGCCTGACGCTTGGTGCCGACGAGCAGCACGCGCCCGCCCTTGGCGACAGTGTCCGAAACCGCCTTCAGCGCCTGATGCAGCAGCGGCACCGTCTGGGCGAGATCGATGATGTGGATGTTGTTGCGGGCGCCGAAGATAAAGGGCGCCATCTTCGGGTTCCAGCGATGCGCCTGATGGCCGAAGTGTGCGCCGGCCTCGAGCAGGCCGCGCATATTGAAATCGGGAAGAGCCATTGTGTCGTTTCTCCGGTTGAGCCTCGGCGAAGGATGAGAGAGGCCGGAGAACCGGCCACCGGAACGACGTCTTGAGGCAGACGCCGTGAAACCTTCGCCTGTGGAATGGCGCGCTTATAGGGGATGCGCCTACGCCGGGCAAGCGCCGCGACCGGCCCTTTGCGCGCAGTCGCGCCGGCCCTCCTGGGCGCGCGTCCTGGGCGCCGCCGCCAACGCTCGCCCCAAGGAAGGCGGAGCGCGAATTTTTTGCATCTTCCGCGACCTCTTGTCGCACATTAACTGACTGTGTTATTTAAATAAATTGGTTTTTTTGGGAGGCGTTTAAGAGGCCTCATGAGCGCATTGCCATCCGCTTTGAAACAAGCTAGGCTCCCTGTGATGCGGCAAGCATTCACGTAAAATCAAGAACAGGGGGAAAACGCATGGCCGTTAACGTTCACAGCTCTGGCGATGTCGGCAAGATGCTGATTTGGATCGCCGCTTTCGTCGCTTTCGTTATCGTCGCTCTGACCTGGGTTCCGGACTGGATTTCTCCCGAAGGAACCAATGGCACGGGCAACCGTAACGGCATGCAAGGCGAAGGCGTTGGCTCTACCGCTCGCATGATCCAGTAAGAAATACCCCTGCCGAAAGACTTGCCGGGCGCGCGAGCTCCCGGCGCTTGTCTGTTAGGGAGGATGATCGGCCCGGCGACGGCGCAGATCAGTTCGGAGCCGACGTTCTCGAGGTGATCGAGCGTCGGCTTCCGCGTTTTTGCGCCGCTGACGCGTCTCAACTGCGCTGCTAACGCGCCTTGCTCCAGATTTGCGCCAACCAATTTCGGTTTTGCGGTCCTAGAACGCGCAGCGGAAAATTGGGGGCCTCGCGTAAAGCGCGCTCTAAATCATTAGAATCGTTAACGTTATCTACGCTCAGGCGAGTCCGCCTGAATGCAGCGTGATCTAGGGTCAGCCAAAGCCAAAATTGCGGCAGCCGAATATTTTGCATCGCCGGTCCGCTTTCGACCAGGACGACCCCGAGCAATATCAGCACGCCGCCGAGGATCGCGGAACCCGTCAGGCGCTCGGACAGCAGGACGGCGCCCGACATGGCTGCGAAAACGCTTTCCAGCGACATGATCAGCGCGGCTTCGGCCGCAGGCGTATATTTGAGCGCCAGGATCTGAAGCGTGAAGGCGACGCCCCCAGAGCAAAGCCCTGCATAAAGGATCGACGGCAGCGCCGAGCGCAGGCCCTCTTGCGAAAAAGGCTCTAGGCTGAGCCCCATCACGGTTCCAAGCGCGCCGACAAGGCCGAACTGCGCAAAAGCCAGGAAATACGGCCGATCGCAGCGCGCGAGAAAGGCCGGGACGAGACTTATTCCGGCGGCCCACGCCACATCCGCGATCAACACCAGGCCGTCGCCTGACGTCCAGCTCGTCAGCAGCGCGCCGTCCGTCAGAAACCCGGCGCCGGCGACCGATACGACGCCGGCGACGAGAACGATCCGCCGCGGCCTCACGCCCGTCAGCGCAAAAACGAACAGCGGAACGAAGATCACGTAAAGCGCGGTGAGAAATCCGCCATTGGTGACCGTCGTCGTGGCAAGGCCCACCTGCTGCAAGACGGCGGCGACGAAGAGGCAAATCCCGATAAGCCCGGCGAGAGACCAATCGGCTTTCTGCAGCGGCGCTGCGTTCCGACGGCGTTCATAAAGCGCCAGCGGCGTCAGCGCGACGCAGGAGATGAGAAACCGCACGCCGACAAAGCTGATCGGCCCCACGAATTCGCCGCCGTTTTTTTGCGCGATGAAAGCCGTGCCCCAAATAACAGCGGCGAGAACAAGCAGCAGATCCGCGCGAATGCGGCTCATGGCAGGCCGGCGCTCTTCGAGCTCTGACGGCGCTGGTCCATGCGCTCCATCAGCGCATTCCATGCTTCGGCCGGCGCCCGCGAGAGCGCCTGAGCGGACTTAACGATCGGCATCGCCAATATGCCAAAGGACGAATGCGGGTCCACGCCCTCTTCTTCGACGCCATATTTGAGACGCGGATTTTTCACCGAAGGCATTTCGAGCGAACCGAACATCCAGTCCCAAACGGCGAGGACGCTGCCGAAGTTGCGATTGAAATGCTTAGGGTCCGTCGAGTGATGGATCTGGTGATGCGCGGGGCTTAGGACGATATGTCCGAAGAATCCGCGAAAGGGAATCCAGAACTGCGAATGCTGAAGATGTCCGATCGTCCAGAGGAAAAAAAGGAACAGGATGTTCTTCCCGTCGACCGTGAAGGATTCCGTGGTTCTCCCGAACGTCCAAGCCAGCGCGCCTGACGCCGAGCCGATGAACAGCGCCAGCATGTAGCCGAAAATTATGTTGTCGATCGGATGATTGCGAAAATTGGTGACCGGCGTCAGCGCCTCCGCCGTGTGATGCACCTTGTGGAGCTCCCACAAGAACGGAATCCGATGCTTGAGATAGTGATCGACCCAATAGCCGATCTCATAGGCCAGAAACAGCACGACAGTGCAAAAGACTTTTATCGACAGGTCGCAGCAGCCGGACGGCGCGCGCGCGCCGAAGGAACTTTGCAACGCGGCGCTCACCACCGTCGCGACGGCGTTCGACGAGATGACGAGCGCGCCCACGACGACGGGCATGAGAACGACGCTGAGCACGAAAAGATTGACGTCCGCCGCAAAGGACTTCGTCAGCAGGAGTCTCTTGTTGAAGATGGCGCGGGCGATGACCGGATAGTTGGCGCGTCCCCGGCGCGTCTTGCGCCGAAGGGTCAAGACCCAGACCGCGATGACAAAGGTCGTCGCCAGCGAATAGACCGAAAAAATCGAACCCGCCGAAAACAACTCGTTGGATATTCTCGCAACGAAAAAGCGGAGCGCGTCGTGAATATCCATCGAGCTTTTCGGTCCAAGCGATTTTGAGAGTTCGGCAGAAATTGACGCGCTTCGAGGCGCCCATTCTCTTCCAAAACTTGCATTGGCGGCGCGCGTCTCCTTTGACCACGCAAGCGACTGCCTGAGAAGCGTATTCGTTACGCGCGCCGCTGCCAAGGGCGGCATTCAATAGCTTGGAGCCAGCGATCACGCCTAGAATTCAATCCCTTCCTGCGCCTTGACCCCCGCCGCGAAGTGATGCTTGACCAGCGTCATTTCCGTGACGAGATCTGCCGCCGCGATGAGCTCCGGTTTGGCGTTGCGCCCGGTCACGACGACATTGAGGCTGTCGCGTCGCGCGGCGAGCGCGCCAAGCACCTCATCGAGCGGCAGATGCTCGTAGCGCAGCGCAATGTTCAACTCGTCGAGCACGAGCAGACGAATTTCCGGATCATCCATTAATTCGCGGGCCTTCTCCCAGGCGCGCCGCGCCGCGGCTTCGTCGCGGGCGCGGTCCTGCGTCTCCCAGGTGAAACCCTCGCCGAGCGTATGCCAGGAGACATTTCCAAGCTTTTCGAGCATGTCGCGCTCGCCGCTGCGCCACTGGCCCTTGCCGAACTGAACGACGCCGATTTTCCAGCCATGGCCGAGCGCGCGGAGCGCCAAGCCAAAGGCTGCGGTCGACTTGCCCTTGCCGGCGCCGGTATGAACCATCAGCAGGCCCTTGCGGGCGATGGTCTTGCCGGCGACCTCGGCGTCCTGAACCGCCTTGCGCTTCTCCATTTTGAGACGGTGGCGGCGCGCCTCGTCGTCTTCCTTCATCTCGGTCACGAGGCGCTCCTTTGCCCGTTTGACGGAAGCATGAGCCGCGCATATGACTAATCGGGACGGTCCTTCGCAAGAAGTGAAAAGGGAACGCGGCGCGGGCGCTACGCCCTTATCCGCGGCTGCCCCCGCAACTGTAGCCGGCAAGGTCCGCGCCATCGGCCACTGAGCGTTACGCTTGGGAAGGCGGCGCGGTCCGAAGACCCGGGAGCCAGGAGACCTGCCGTCTTGGCGATCTTTTCCGATCGCCGCGCGCATCGCATCGCCGCCGGTGGGGCGGCAGGGAGACCGATATGAAGGCCAAATCATTCGCCAATTCCGCCGCTCTCGCGCCCGCCAAGGCCGAGGCCCTGAAAGCCGCCGCCGTCGCGCTTATTCTCGGCTTTGGCCTCGTTTGGATCGCCGGCTTCGCCTATTCCGAAAACGTCCACGACGCGGCGCATGATACGCGCCACGCGCTCTCCTTCCCCTGCCATTAGGCCGCGACGCGCTTGATCGCGCGCGTATTGACGACCGGCCTCGTCGCCGGCCTTGTCGCCGGGCTCGCGGTCGCGGCCCTGCAGCATCTCACCACGACGCCGCTCATTCTCGCCGCTGAAGTCTATGAGACGGCGCAGCATGCGCATGACGGCGCCGAGGCGGGCGCGGCTTTGTCCGGCTTGAGCCGCACCGCGGCGACCAGCGTCGCGACGATCGCCGTCTCGATCGGCTATGCGCTCATTCTGCTCGCGGCCATGCTGCTCTCGGGCGACGCCATCGCGCCGCGCCGCGCCGCCCTTTGGGGCGCCTGCACCTTCGCCGCGACCGGTCTTGCGACGAGTCTCGGCCTCGCCCCACAGCTTCCCGGCATGGCGGAAACCGATCTTGCCGCTCGCCAAATCTGGTGGCTTGCGACGGCATTCGCGACCGGCGCCGGACTCTTTGCTCTGTTGCGGCTCGACTCGGCGGCGGCGAAGTTTGTTGGCGTCGCGCTGATCGTCGCGCCGCAGTTCTTCGCGCCGACGCCCGCCGCGCCGGAAAGCACCGCGCCCGCCGAACTCGCGGCGCGCTTCGCCGCCTCCTCGCTCGCAATTCAGGCAATCAGCTGGGCGCTCGCCGGCGCGCTCGCCGGCCTCGTCTGGCGGCTCCTGTCGCGCGAAAGTGAGGCGTCATGAGCGGCGCAAAAATTCCGGCGACGATCGTCACCGGCTTTCTCGGCGCGGGAAAGACGACGCTCATTCGTCATGTGCTGGAAAACGCCAGGGACCGACGCCTCGCGCTGGTGATCAATGAATTCGGCGATGTCGGCGTCGACGGCGAAATCCTGCGCGCCTGCGGCGTCGAGAACTGCCCCGACGAAAATATCGTCGAACTCGCCAATGGCTGTCTCTGCTGCACGGTCGCCGACGATTTCGTTCCGGCGATCGAGGCGCTGCTCGCGCATGAGAAGCGTCCCGACCACATCATCATCGAAACCTCAGGGCTTGCGCTGCCAAAGCCGCTGGTCAAGGCGTTCGACTGGCCGGCGATCCGCTCGAAACTCACGGTCGACGGCGTCATCGCGGTGATCGACGGCAAGGCGGTGGCGGAAGGTCGTTTCGCCGACGATCTCGACGCGATCGCCAAGGAGCGCGAAGTCACGCTAACGATCGATCATGATAATCCACTCGAAGAAGTGTTCGAAGATCAACTCGCCTGCGCCGATCTTATCATCCTCAACAAGACCGATCTCCTCGACGCCGATGAAGAACGTGAGGTTGCGGGCCGCCTGACGCGGGGCGCGCGCCAGGCGGCGAAACTCGTGCGCGCCAGCGGCGGAAAAGTCGATCCACTGGTGCTGCTCGGCCTTTCCGCGGCGGCGGAGAACGATCTCGCCAGCCGTCCGTCGCGTCACGACGATGAATCCGAGCATGATCACGACGACTTCGATAGTTTCGTCGTTTCGCTTTCGGCCGTGAGCGACCCGGCGGCGCTGGTTGCGCGACTGGCTGAAACGGCGCGTCTGCACGATGTGCTGCGCATCAAGGGTTTCGTCGAAGTCGTCGGCAAGCCGATGCGCCTCTTGGTGCAAGGCGTCGGCGCGCGCATCGAGCATCATTTCGATCGCGCATGGAAGCCCGGCGAGCCGCGCATGAGCCGCGTCGTGATCATCGGCGAAAAGGGCCTCGATCGCGACGCCGTCATCGCGACGCTGGCGCAGCAGTGAGGCGCGATGCATCTCCTCCCGCGCGATCTCCATAGTCTCGACGACGCCGGCGCCGCCGTCGACCTTGGGCAATCGCCCGCGGAGATCGTGTTTCTATCCTTTTCCGATTCCGAATTGCGCCTTGTCGCGCGGCTCTATGAGCAAAACGCCGCGACTCTCCCGAGCCTGCGCTGCGCCTCGCTCGCGCAGTTGAAGCATCCCTATTCCGTCGATCTTTATCTCGACACTGTCGCGCGACACGCCAAACTCATCGTCGTCCGCCTTCTCGGCGGCAAGGACTATTGGGCCTACGGCGTCGAGCAGCTCGAGGCGCAGGCGCGCGCGAACGGGATCGCGCTCGCGATCATCGCCGGCGACGCGCATGACGATGCACGCCTCAAACAAGCGTCGACGCTCGATATCGAAACGCTCGATCGCATCTGGCGGTTTTTTCAGAACGGCGGGCCGGACAATCTGCGGTCCTTCCTTGGCTATGCGGCGACGCTTGCGGGCCATGCGACGCAGTGGCGGGAGAGCGTTCCTGTATCGAACGCCGGGCGCTTTGAGGACGCTTGCCGCACTGGCGGCGCGCTGCGCGCGACGATCGTCTTCTATCGCGCCATGTTCCTCGCCGATGATGTGGCGCCGATCGTCGCGCTCGCCGATGCGCTGGCCGAACGCGGATTCGCGGTCGAGGCGATTTATGTTGCGAGCCTGAAAGAGGCCGAGAGCGAAGCCTTCGTGTCGCAAGCGCTCGAAACCTTTGCGCCAGACGTGATCCTCAACGCCACTGCCTTTTCGGCGCGGCGCGATGCGGGAAGCGTGCTCGATCGCGCCGACGCGCCGGTGTTGCAGGTCGCACTTGCAACATGTTCACGCGAAGCATGGGACGCTTCGACGCGGGGCGCGAACGGCGCCGATCTCGCGATGAATGTCGTGCTCCCGGAAGTCGACGGACGCATCTTCACGCGCGCGATTTCCTTCAAGGAGGAGGCGCCGCTGCGCCTCGCGGCGGAATTCAGCGAGACGCGCCATGCGCCGGAATCATCGCGCGTCGGCTTCGTCGCCGATCTCGCATTGAACTGGGCGCGGCTGCGGCGCAAGCCCAATCAGGAAAAAAGCCTCGCGCTTATTTTCTCCGACTATCCGGCGCGACGCGGCCGCGGCGGCTACGCCATCGGCCTCGACGCGGAAGCGAGCGTGCACGAGATTATCGAGGCGCTGCAAGAGGCGGGATATGACGTTGGCGCAATCCCCACCTCCCCCTTGAGGGGGGAGGTCGCGTCGCGGAGCGACGCGGGTGGGGGTGACATCCCGCATTGTGGGGGTTCACCCCACCCCGAACCGCTTCGCGGTTCGACCCTCCCCCCGCCAAAGTCGGCGGTTGCCGACGTTGGCCATTCAGAAAGCGCAAACCGGGTATTCCCGGTTTGCGGAGGGAGGGTGGTGCGCGCGCTGGTAGTAAAAGCTCATACAACCGACTTTCCGCTCGCCGCTTATTGCGCGTTACTCTCAACTCTCCCCGCGCCTTTCATCGAAAGCGTCAACGCCGCATGGGGGGCGCCGCAGGATGATCCGGCGGTCATCGATGCGGTCTTCCGCTTCTCCTGTCTCGAAGCCGGCAAGCTCGTCGTCGCGCTGCAGCCTGACCGCGGCGCGCGCACTGATCGTTACGAGACCTATCACGACATTCAGCGCCCGCCTCGCCACGCCTATGTCGCCTTCTATCTTTGGCTGCGGCATGTGCGGAACATCGATGCGCTCATTCATCTTGGCGCGCATGGCACGCTCGAATGGCTGCCGGGCAAATCGGTGATGCTATCCGAAAGATGCGCGCCGGAAGTCGTGCTCGGACCGACGCCGCTCATCTATCCGTTCATCGTCAATGATCCCGGCGAAGCGGCGCAGGCGAAACGCCGCACAGGCGCGGTGACGATCGGCCACCTGACGCCGCCGCTCGTTAACGCCGAACTCTTCGACGCGGCGGCGAAAATCGAAACGCTGCTCGACGAATATGCGACCGCGAGCGCGCTCGACGCGCGGCGCGCGCAACTCATCGCCGGCGCCATCGTCGACGAAGCCGAACGCAGCGGGCTTGCATCGGAGTGCGGCGTCTCGCGCCACATGGCCGTCGACGAGACCTTGACTCGGCTCGACGCCTGGATGTGCGATCTGAAGGAGATGCGCATCGGCGACGGGCTGCATGTCTTCGGGCGCGCCGCAGAAAATTCAGACGCCGATCCCGCACGCGACGCCTGCGCGCGCGCCGAACGCAAGGCGCTGATCGCCGCGCTCGCCAGCCGCTTCATCGAGCCTGGTCCAGCCGGCGCGCCCTCGCGCGGACGCGCCGATGTTTTGCCGACGGGCCGCAATCTCTATTGCATCGACCCGCGCCATGCGCCGACGCAGACCGCTTACGACATCGGCCGGCGCGCCGCGGCGGAAGTGATGACGCGTCATGCGCAGCAGCATGGCGAATTCCCGCGCCGCCTCATGCTCGATCTTTGGGGCAGCGCGACGATCCGCACCGGCGGCGAGGATTTCGCTCAGGCGCTCGCGCTGCTCGGCGTCGCACCGCATTGGGACACGGCAAGCGCGCGCGTCATCGGCTTCGAAATTCTGCCGCAGCCGCGCCGCGACTTTCCGCGCGTCGACGTGACGCTGCAGGTCTCGGGCCTGTTTCGCGACATGTTCCCGAACCTCATCGCGCTTTTCGATGACGCGGTGCGCGCCGTCGCCGCGCTCGACGAAGACGCGGAGGACAATCCGCTGAAGGCCGCAGACGATCTGCGCCGCATCTTCGGCGCCGCCGATGGAACATACGGCCTCGGCGTCTCCGATCGAGCGCTGCGCGGCGACTGGTCGAACCGCGACGATCTTGGACGCGCCTATCTTTCCGCCGCCGGTCACGCCTATGATCGCGCCGGCGACAGCAAGCAGGCCGTCGCTGTGTTCAGCGCGCGCGTCGTTGCAGCCGATGCGCATATCCATGTTCAGGACATGGCGGAGGTCGATGTTTTGATTGGACCCGCCTTCGCCGATTTTGAAGGAGGCTTCGCCGCCGCCAACGCCCTGCTCGGCGGCGACGCCGATCTCTTGCATCTCGACACCACCCGGCCCGAGCGACTCCGCGCACGCGCGCTTAAAGATGAGATCGCGCGTGTTTTACGCATGCGTCTCGCCAATCCGCAATGGCTGCAAGGTCAAATGCGCCACGGCCATCGCGGCGCCGGCGAGATTGCGGAGACCATCGACAATCTCTACGCCTTCGCCGCGACAAGCGGCCTCATCAGCGACGCGCAATTCGATCTCGCTTTTGACGCGACCTTGGGCGATGATGCGACACGCGAATTTATTGCCGCAGAAAATCCCCGAGCGCTGGAGGCGATCGCGCGCATTTTCAGCGAAGCGCTTGCGCGCGGCCTGTGGATGACGAAACGCAACAGCGTGCGCGACGCTTTAAGCAATGTTGAACGCCAATTCGAACGCCAAGAGGGAGGGCGTCTTGCCGCCACGGCCTGAAATCAAGGGCTGGTGCCCCGGCGCCTTCGCGCCAATGCCGAGCGGCGACGGCCTGCTGATCCGCGCCAAGGCGATCGGTTCGCGCCTGACCGCGGCGCAGGCGCGCGAGATCGCAAGGATCGCCGAAGACTGCGGCAATGGTCTCATCGACCTTTCGCAACGCGCGCAGCTGCAGCTGCGTGGGATCAGCGAAGCGACGATCGCCGAAGCGCTGCGCCGACTCGAAGCGATCGGCATGCTCGCGCCGAACGCAGACGCGGAGCGCGTCACCAATGTCATCGCGTCGCCGCTCGCCGGACTTGCCCCCGGGGCCTTCGACGCGAACGCCATGGCCGCCGAACTCGCCGCCGTACTGCAACGCGACGCGACGCTGCGCGCCCTGCCGCCGAAATTTCTGTTTCTTCTCGACGATGGCGGCGCCCCGTCGCTCGCAGAGGTCGAAGCCGATATTCGGATCGAAGCAGCTGCGAAGGGAGAGGCCGCAATCCGCGTCGCCGGCGCTCCCGATCGCGCCGTATTCGTCTCCGTCAACGAAGCGCTCGACGCAGCGCTGCGCCTTGCGCGCGCCTTTGTTGAGTTACGCGCGCAACATGCTTATGCCTTCAGACGCGTCCGCACATTGGTCGAAGCGCTTGGCGCTGATGCGATGCCGCACGCGGCGCGGCTCGCAATGCGCGCCTGCAATGAAACGCCCGCGCCTGCGCGATGGGCGCATATTTTTGGCGCGCAGCGCTGCGGCACCGTTACTTACGCCGGCGTCGGCGCGCCTTTCGGCCGCTGGCGCGCAAGCGAACTCGCGGCGGTCGCGGAATTTGCGCAAAGCGCGGGAACCGGCGAAATTCGCCTCACGCCTTGGCGCGCCTTGCTGATCATCACGCCCGATGAAGATGCCGCCCGACATGTCGTCTTGCGCGCGCAAGACCACGACCTCATCATCGCGGCCGACGACCAGCGCCTTGCCGTCATCGCCTGTCCAGGCGCCCCGGAGTGTCCGCAGGCGGTCGCCGAGACCCGCGCGCATGTCATGAATCTCGCGCCGCTCGCCCAAAAGATCGGCGGCGCCGATGGCGTCGGCTTGCATCTTTCGGGCTGCGCCAAAGGCTGCGCGCGCCAAAGCGCCTCGCCGATTACGCTGCTCGCCTGCGCCGAAGGATTCGATCTCATCGAGAACGGCGGCGCCGACGGCGCGCCGCGTTTACGAGCGCTGACTTTCGAGGCCGTCATCCGCGAACTTTCCGCGCGCGCCGCCGGAGGCGCGCCATGACCATTCGCTACGACTATATCCGCGACGGCGTCGCGATTTACGCGCGCTCCTTCGCGACCATTCGCGCCGAGTCGAATCTTTCGCGATTCACGCCGGAGCAGGAAAAGATTGCCGTGCGCATGATCCATGCCTGCGGCATGGTCGAGCTTGCCGACGACATCGAATTCTCGCCCGATTTCGTCGCCGCAGCGCGCGATGCGCTGCAGAAAGGCGCGCCGATTTTGTGCGACTCCAATATGGTCGCGCATGGCGTGACGCGCTCGCGCCTGCCGGCGGAAAATCAGGTCGTCTGCACGCTGCTCGATCCAAGCGTGCCGGCCCTCGCCGCGGAGCTCGGCAATACGCGCAGCGCTGCGGCGCTGGAATTGTGGCGCAACCGGCTCGACGGCGCCGTGGTCGCCATCGGCAATGCGCCGACGGCGCTCTTTCGCCTGCTGGAAATGATCGACGAAGGCGCGCCGCCGCCCGCCGCGATCATCGGCATGCCGGTCGGCTTCGTCGGCGCGGCGGAATCGAAGGAAGCGCTGCGCCAAGAGAGCCGCATTCCCTTCGTGATCGTCAAGGGGCGCAAGGGCGGCAGCGCCATGGCCGCCGCCGCGATCAACGCGCTGGCGAGCGAAACGGAATGAACGCGCTCGCGTCGACATCGCGTGAAGGCGTCGCGGCGCTCGGCGCGCTTATCGGCGTTGGGCTCGGCCCCGGCGATCCGGAGCTTGTCACCGTCAAAGCCGCGCGCCTCATCGGCGCCGCCAAAGTCGTCGCCTTTTTCGCCAAGCGCGGACGCGAGAGCCATGCGCGGGCGATCGCCGCGCCCTATCTCGCGCCGGATTGCGAAGAGATCGCGCTGCATTATCCGGTGACGACCGAGATTCCCTTCGATCAGCCCGAATATGTCGAATCGCTTCACCGATTTTACGAAGACTGCGTGACGCGCATTCGCGCCGTGCTCGAAGCCGGCCGCGACGTGACGCTGCTCTGCGAAGGCGATCCGCTGCTTTACGGCTCCTTCATGCATATGTTCGCGCGGCTCGACCAGCGCTTCCGTATCGAGATTTGCGCCGGCGTTTCCGGCATGTCCGGCTGTTTCGCAGCGGCGCGCCAGCCGATGGCCTGGGGCGACGACATTCTCACCGTTCTGCCGGCGACGCTCGATGAAGAGAGTCTCGCCTCGCGTCTCGCCGCAACCGACGCCGCCGTGGTGATGAAGCTCGGCGGCAATTTCGCCAAGCTGCGGCGCGCGATGATCCGCGCCGGCGTCATCGATCGCGCGATCTATGTCGAACGCGGCGCAATGCCCGGCGAGAAAATCATGCGCTTTGCCGACAAGCGCGACGACGACGCGCCTTATTTCTCGATGGCGCTGGTGCCGGGGCGAGGCCGGCGTCCTTGAGCGGCGCGCTTTACATCGTCGGCCTCGGTCCGGCCGATGCGCGATGGCTGACTCATGAGGCGCAGGAAGCGCTGCAAGCGGCGCAGGACATTATCGGCTATGCGCCGTATGTCGTGCGCGTTCCCGAGCGCGCGGAACAGACGCGGCTTGCAAGCGATAATCGCGTCGAAATCGACCGGGCGCGCGAGGCGCTGGCGCGCGCCGCACAAGGGCGCCGCGTCGCCGTCGTTTCGGGCGGCGACCCCGGCGTCTTTGCGATGGCGGCGGCGGTATTCGAGGCGCTCGATTGCGGCCCGCACGAATGGCGTGATCTCGACATTCGCGTATTGCCCGGCGTGTCGGCGATGCAGGCGGCTGCGGCGCGGCTCGGCGCCCCGCTGGGACATGATTTCTGCGCGATCTCGCTCTCCGACAATCTCAAGCCTTGGGAGCTCATCGCCAAGCGGCTCGAACATGCGGCGCAAGGCGACTTCGTCATCGCTCTCTACAATCCGGCGTCGCGCGCGCGGCCGACGCGCATCGACGACGCCTTCGCGCTTCTGCGTCGCCATCTTCCCGGCGACACTTTCGTCGGCCTCGCCAAATCCGTCGGCCGCGAGAATGAGGAGATCATTCTGACGCGGCTCGATGAAGCCGAGGGCGATAAGGTCGACATGTCGACGCTGGTCATCATCGGCGCGAGCGGCACGCGACGAATTGTGCGCGAGGGCGGGCGCGATTGGGTCTATACGTCGCGGAAGGCGACATGAACGCGCCTTGGCTGTCGCTGATCGGGCTTGGCGAAGACGGCGCCGACGCGCTGTCGCCGGCGGCGCGCGCGCTCATTGCGCAAGCTTCGCTGCTTGTCGGCGGCGCGCGCCATCTCGCGATGATCGACGCGCCCGCCGAGCGCTTGCAATGGCCGTCGCCGCTGACCGACGCGCTGCCGCGCATTCTCGCGCAGCGCGGCAGGCCGACGGTGGTTCTCGCCTCGGGCGATCCGTTCTTCTATGGCGTCGGCGATCTCATCGCGCGCCATGTCGCGCATGATGAAATTTTCTGCATTCCGGCCCCGTCGGCGTTTTCGCTCGCGGCGGCGCGGCTCAAATGGAGCCAGCAGGATTGCGCGCTGCTGTCGCTGCATGGCCGCGCCTTCGAGCGCGTGACGCCGCATTTGCAGCCGCGCGCGAAAATCATCGCGCTCTCCTGGGACGAGACGACGCCGGCGCGTCTCGCGCGCCATCTCGCCGCGCGCGGCATGGGCGCGTCGCGCCTCCATGTGCTCGAACGGCTCGGCGGGCCGCATGAGCGCCTACGCCATGCGTGCGCCGACGCATTCGCCCTCGACGACATCGCGCCGCTCAACACGATCGGCGTCGAAGTCGAAGCCGACGGCGACGCGCCGGTCATTCCGCTTGCGCCGGGCCTGCCCGATGAATGGTTCGAACATGACGGACAGCTCACCAAGCGCGACATCCGCGCCGTGACTCTCTCGGCGCTCGCGCCGCGCAAGGGCGAATTGCTGTGGGACGTCGGCGCCGGCGCCGGTTCGATCGCCATCGAATGGATGTTGAGCGATCCTTCAAACCGCGCCATCGCCATCGAACGCGACGCGGCGCGCGCCGCGCGCATCGCGCGCAATGCGCTCGCGCTCGGCGTTCCCGATTTGCGCGTCGTCAATGGCGAAGCGCCGCCAGCGCTTGCCGAACTTGAAACGCCGCAAACGATCTTCATCGGCGGCGGCGCCGACGCTGCGACGCTTGCCGCAACATGGGATGCCCTGCCCCGCTTCGGGCGCATCGTCATCAACGCCGTGACGATCGAAACTCAGTCGCTTCTCGCCGACGCTTTTCGCGAGAAGGGCGGCGAGCTATTGCATTTGCAGATCGCCCATGCGCGCCCAATCGGCCGCTTCCATACATTCGATCCGGCGATGGCGGTGACGCAATGGCGGGCGGTGAAGAGATGAAAGCTCGTCATTGCGAGCGCAGCGAAGCAATCCGAGGCCGCGAGGCGAAGTCTGGATTGCTTCGTCGCTGCGCTCCTCGCAATGACGGCATTACGCGCGCACCCTCTCCCATCGGGAGAGGGTGGCCACGCGCAGCGGGACCGGGAGAGGGGTTTCCATTCTTGATCATTTGCAAAGATCAATCGATCGAACGGCGCGGCCAAACTCCATCACCGCGATACCCCTCACCCCGGTCCTTCGGACCGACCCTCTCCCAATGGGAGAGGGTGGGCGCGCGCCTATGACCGAGGCGCCGACTTACGCCTTCGGCCTCGGCGCGAGGCGCGGCGTCGCTGCGCAGGATATCGTCGAACTGGTGCGCCGCGTCGCGCAGACTCACAATGTCGATCTGCGCGACGCGCGGCTCTGCGCGCTCGAAAGCAAGGCTGAGGAAGCCGGCCTGCACGAGGCCGCGCGCGAACTTCGCGTCGAACTTATCTTTCTGCCGCTCGCGGCGTTGCGCGCCCGCAAGGCGCCGGCCGCGACGCATTCACCGCGCGTGCAGGCGCTGTTCGGCGTCGGCAGCGTCGCTGAAGCCGCCGCGCTGGTCGGCGCCGGCGCCAGCAGCCGCCTTGTCGCGCCGCGCGTCACGACGCCCGTCGCCGCTTGCGCTTTAGCGAAGCGCGGCGGAGAGGACATTTCATGACCGTGCATTTCATCGGCGCTGGCCCGGGCGCCGCCGATCTCCTCACGCTGCGCGGACGCGATCTCATCGCGCGCTGTCCGGTCTGCCTTTACGCCGGCTCGCTCGTCCCCGGGGGCGTGCTTGCGCATTGTCCGCAAGGCGCGCGCATCGTCGATACGGCGCCGCTGTCGCTCGACGACATCATTGCCGAGATGAAACAGGCGCATGACGCCGGCCTCGAGGTGGCGCGGCTGCATTCCGGCGATCTCTCGATCTGGAGCGCGGTCGGCGAACAGATGCGCCGCCTCGACGCGCTCGCCATTCCCTATACGATGACGCCGGGCGTGCCCGCCTTCGCGGCGGCGAGCGCGGCGCTGAAACGCGAACTCACGCTGCCGGAAGTCGCGCAATCTTTGGTGCTGACCCGCACGTCGGGGCGCGCGTCTTCGATGCCTGATAGCGAAAGACTCGCGACATTCGCACAATCTGGCGCGACGCTCGCAATTCATCTTTCGATTCATGTGCTGGCGCAGGTGGTGGAAGAGCTGACGCCATTTTACGGCGGCGGCTGTGCCGTCGCGCTCGTCTATCGCGCCTCATGGCCGGACGAGCGGATGGTTCGCGGAACGCTCGCCGACATTGAAGCGCGCGCGGCCGAGACGCCGATGGAGCGCACCGCGCTTATTCTCGTCGGGCCGGCGCTGGCGAGCGAAGATTTTCGCGAAAGCGCCCTTTACGACGCGGACTATGACCGACGCTTTCGCCCGAGAGGCGAAAGGTGAACGCGCCCGGCCTGCTGATCGGCGCGGCGCGCTCGTCATCGGGCAAGACGACGCTGACGCTCGGTCTGATGCGGGCGCTGACGCGGCGCGGTCTGCACGTCGCACCGGTCAAATGCGGGCCCGACTATATCGATCCCGCCTTTCACGCGGCGGCGACCGGCCACGACGGCGTCAATCTCGATTCTTGGGCGATGGACGCTGATCTGATCGCGCGCCTCGCCGCGCGGGCGGGCGAAGACGCCGACATCGTCATCGCCGAAGGCGCCATGGGCCTCTTCGACGGCGCGCCGGGCGGCGCGGCGGGCACAGGCGCCAGCGCCGACGTCGCGGCCATGCTCGGCTGGTCGGTCGTTCTCGTTCATGATGTTTCCGGACAGGCGCAGACGGCGGCGGCAGTCGTTCGCGGGCTCGCCGCGCATGACGCGCGCGTAAACATCGCCGGCATCGTGTTGAATCGCGTCGGCTCCGAACGTCATCGCAGACTTGCCGGCGAGGCGATCGAAGCGCTGGGCCTGCCAGTGCTCGGCGCGCTGCCGCGCGACGAGTCGGTTGCGCTCCCGGAACGCCATCTCGGCCTGGTGCAGGCGGGCGAAACGCCGGAGCTCGACGCGCGGCTCGACGCGCTCGCGGATTTCGTCGAGGCGCATGTGGATGTGGACGCGATTGTCGCGTGCGCGACTGTCGCCGCAACCGGCGATGTCATTCCCGACGCTTCGCGAAAGCGAAGCGTTCGGGAATCCAGCATGACGGCAGAGGCGCCTGTCGCGGCTCTGGATTCCCGATCGCCCGCTTCGCGGGCGTCGGGAATGACAAGCGGCGCGGTGATCCCGCCCCCTGCCCAGCGGATTGCGGTTGCGCGCGACGACGCCTTTTCCTTCTTCTATCCGCATCTCGCGCAGAGCTGGCGTGACGCTGGCGCGGAGCTGTTGTTCTTCTCGCCGCTCGCCGACGAGGCGCCGCCGGATGATTGCGATCTCTGCTGGCTGCCGGGCGGTTATCCGGAACTGCACGCCGGCCGGCTGTCGGCGGCGCGCGCCTTCATCGACGGGTTGCGGCGTTTCTCTGACCGGCGGTGGGTTCACGGCGAGTGCGGCGGCTATATGGTTCTCGGCCGCGCGCTGATTGACGCCGCTGGCGACGCGCATGAAATGGCGGGATTGCTGGAACTGGAAACGAGCTTCGCCACGCGCAAGCTCCATCTCGGCTATCGCCGCGCCAGATTGGCGGCGCAACATCCGCTCGGCGCCGCCGGTCTGCCTTTGCGCGGGCATGAGTTCCATTATGCGAGCGTTATTCGCGAAGAGGGCGCGCCCTTCGCACTGGCGCATGACGCCTATAGCGATGAGCCGCGCCCTGCGGGACTGGCGCGCAATGGCGTTTCCGGCTCCTTTTTCCACCTGATGGCGTAAAAAAGGGCCGCCGGACGAACCAGCGGCCCAAGTCAAGGGAGGAAACGCCCAAGGAGGGCTACGAAGCGAAACAACTCTCGCTGCGTCGCACTGTTATATTGCTGCGCCGCACAAGAGTCAAGATCGAATTTTGCGAATTGTGAAGTTGCAGCCTAACGCCAACTCCCCGACCATTTATGAGAAAAGAAAGCCGCGCCAAGGCGCGGCTTTAGTTCGCTCGAAGGATTGAGAAATATCAAAGTGATTGCGGCTAATGAACTCTGGACGGTCTCCTCACGCCAATGGAAGCGGGCGGAATAGGAATGTCGTCCATCAGCGCGGCCCTATGGGCGCCCGACGGCTTCTTCACGCTGTTGGTCGGGCTGGGGTCTGAAGCGGCGAGGGCCGACATGTCGCGGCGGTCGCTACGCGCCGTCGCCATCGCCATGACGCGCACCGGCTTCCCGCTGTTGTCGGCCGCCTTCGCCGCGGCCGAGGTCACAACCGGCGATGCGGCTGACTTGGCCGCCGCTTGCCCGCCGCCCCAGCCTGGCTTCTCGTCCAGGTCGATTTCTGTAGGCGCAACGATCGTCTCAGGCCGGCTGACCTGGGACACGCGCGACGCAAAGCTCGGATGCTGTCCGCCATCCTGGTAAACGACCCGCACCGGCTTAACGCCGCGTTGCGCGAGCTCAGCGACTTTCGCCTCGTCCTGCGCGCGCCTTTCGGCCACCGCCTGAGCGACTTCTGGATTCTGCTGCAACGGCGGACAGGCGGCGTTTGGATCGAGATGCTCGGCTCCTTCCGCATTGAACACGTAACGCCGATTGCAGAACCCGACTTGCGGCTCCTGCAGGGTCAGCTCGAAATGGTCGGAGCCTTCCTTAAGCTGCTTCCAGAAATCGATGTTGGGATCGAGCCGATGCTTGGCGAGATTCAGCGCCGTCATCCTGAAGGGGTAGGATTGCATTTGAATTGAGCGCTGACCGCCGGCAAGCGACGAGCGGGCGATGGCGTAGATTTCAGCGATCTGATTGTCGGTCATCGAAAAGCAGCCGGCCGACGAGCAGGCGCCATGCACCATAATGTCGCCGCCCGTGTGCCCCAGGGCGCGGTCGAGCGCGTTCGGATAGCCGACGTTGAACGAGAGATAGTAGCTCGAATTCGGATTCATCTGCGCCGGGCCGATCGCATAAAAGCCCTCGGGCACCTGGCGATCGCCCTGCTGGCGCTTGGGTCCGAGCTGGCCAGACCAGCGGCACATCGGAAAAGTCTTGAGATGGACATAGCGGCCGTCCGACCGCATCTTCCAGATTTCGAGCTCCGCCTCCTTCTTATAGGCGCGGATCAGCATCGGCGCCTCTTTGGTCGTGCCGATCTGCTCCATGAGGGCGACGGTTTGATAGGGAATCGGCGCCTGCGAACGATGCGCGAGACCGCTCTGGTCACAGGCCGAAAGCGCAAAGGCGGCCAGAACGGCAAGCCCCAGAGCCGGCGCTATGCCTCCAATCTTCATGACGTTCCCTCCGGCGGCGCTGGCGCCGCCGCGTCGGCCTCGAATGCGAAGCCGCCAAGCGTGGGTCACCAGAGACCAACAATGGGACGAGAACGTGTCCGCGTCAGCGGGAATCGGGCGCGTAAGCGCCGATCAAGACGAATCTTTCGGGATTTACCTTAACGCTTCTCGTCGAGTTTCCGGCCGATTCCCAGAAATTTGTCGGCGCGGGCCTGTTTCAGCTGCTCGCGCGAAAAATTCGCCAGATCCGCAAGCTCCTTGGCGAGCGCCTCTCCCACCGCGCCGATGGCCGCCTCCGGATCGCGATGCGCGCCTCCCGGCGGCTCCGTCACAATCAGGTCGATGATCCCGAACTTCAAAAGATCCTGGGCCGTGATCTTCATGCTCGTCGCCGCCTCCTGAGCCTTGGCGGAGTCGCGCCACAGGATCGAGGCCGAAGCCTCTGGCGAGGCCACGGTATAGACGGAGTGCTCGAGCATCAGCACCTTGTTGGCGGCGGCGATCGCGATCGCGCCGCCGGAGCCGCCCTCCCCCACCACCACCGCGACATTGGGCACGCCGAGCGAGAGCGACACGTCGGTCGAGCGGGCGATCGCCTCGGCCTGGCCGCGCTCTTCGGCGTCGATGCCGGGAAAAGCGCCGGCGGTGTCGACGAGAGAGACCACCGGCAGGCCGAAGCGGTCGGCAAGCTCCATCAGGCGCACGGCCTTGCGATAGCCCTCGGGCCGCGCCATGCCGAAATTGTGATGGAGCCGGCTCGAGGTATCCGAGCCCTTTTCCTGGCCGATGATGCAGATCGGCTCGCCCCGGAAGCGCCCGAAGCCGCCGACGATTGCGGCGTCCTCGCCGAACAGCCGGTCGCCCGCGAGCGGGGTGAACTCCTCGACGAGCTGCTGAACGTAATCGGAAAAATGCGGTCGCTGCGGATGCCTTGCGACCTGAATCTTCTGCCAGGGGGTAAGGCCGGCGTAGAGATCGGCGAGCGCCTTGGCGGCTTTCGCCTGGAGCTTGCCGAGCTCCTCGCCGATCGACACGGCCTCGCCGTTTTCAGCCAGCGCGCGCAGCTCGTCCACCTTGGTTTCGAGTTCCGCGACCGGCTTTTCAAAATCGAGATAGGAGCGCATCGAGAGGACGTGTTTCCTTAAAAGAGAGACCCCTTGCCGGCGGGCGCAAACTCGCCGCAACCGGCCCTTAAGTCAAGGAAGCGAAAGCGCGCGCAGCCCAGTTGCGGCGCGCGCTTCTTGAGGTAATTGTGGCGGCCGAACCGGCAGGTGCCGCATTCCAGGAATGGTCGTTCCATGGCGTCTTCGCAAGAGCCGATAAGCCGTTTCATTCGCGCCGTCGACGGCCTGCGCCTGCACGCTCTCGACTATCCCGCGCCGCCAGGCGACGGCGCCCGCGCGCTGCCCGTCGTCTGCCTGCCGGGACTGGCGCGCTCGGCCGATGATTTCGACTGCGTCGCCAGAGCGCTGCAGGCCGACGGCCGGCGGATTCTGGCGCTCGACTACCGTGGGCGCGGCCGGTCCGATTGGGATCCGGACTGGCGCCGCTACGATTTTGACGTCGAGCAGGGCGACATCGCGGCGCAGCTTGCCGATGCTGGCGTCGCGCAAGCTGTGTTTATCGGCACGTCGCGCGGCGGTCTGCATACGATGCGCATTGCGGCGCGACGGCCGGGAGTGGTTCGCGCCGCCGTGCTCAACGACATCGGACCGAAAATCGAACATGCCGGCCTGCTGCGCATCAAGCGTTACGTCGGCAGGCTGCCGCCGATCCCCACGATGCGCGAGGCGATCGCCTTGATGCGAATGACCGCAGGCGTCGACTTCTCCGGCGTCTCGGCGCAGGAATGGGACGCCTATGCGCGTCTCACCTTCATCGAGAAGGACGGCAAGGTCGAGCTGCGCTACGATCCGGAATTGTCGCATACGCTCGATTCGGTCGAGCCCGACGTTGCGCCCGAGGAACATTGGGACGACTTCGCCGCGCTATCGGACGTTCCAATCCTCGCCATCCGCGGCGCGAATTCGGATATTCTCTCGCCCGAAGTCTTCGACGAAATGGCGCGGCGCGCGCCGCGACTGGAGCAAGTCCTGGTCGAAGGCCAGGGGCATGCGCCGCTGCTACTCGACGAGCCAACGATTTCGCGCATCGCCGACTTCGTCCGCAAATGTCCTTAACTGTCGCCGAGAGGTCTGTTCTCGTTAGGGGGCATAGCCCTGAGCTTGATTGAGCCGGGAGATCGCGGCGCCGACATTGATCGCCGCGCTCGCCTGCATGCGCTGAGCATCGAGCTGAAGCTGACGCACGCGAAAAAGGTCGAAGGCGCTCAACTCGCCAAGCTTGAACGCCTTGCGCGACAGCTCGAATTGATCATTGGCGACGCCAAGACGGCTGTCGGCAAGTTTCGCCGCACGCTGCGCCGCCGCCAGATTGTCGCGCGCCGCCTTTATCTCCGCAAGAATGATCCGCTTCGCGCGCTCATATTCCGCCGTGGCGCGGTCCATTTCGGCGAGCGCCGCGGCGCGTCTCGGCTCGCTGCGGCCCATCGTCGGCAAAGGAATACGGATGCGAACGCCGATGGTCGTCGAATTCGTGCGCTGGTTCGACAGCGGCTGAGAGGGATCCGTCGAATATTGATCGTTATAATCGCGCCGTCCGAACACGCCGATTTCGGGACTGTCGATCGGCGTGGCGTCGACGAGCTGCGCCTGTGCTTGCGCGCGCTCGAGCGCGGCGCGCGGCGCGCGTAAGGCTGGATGATTTTCTATGTCGATTGCGGGACGCACCGACTCGAGGCTTCCATCGGGCGGCGCGCCGCTGGTCAATGCCATGTAGTTGACGCGCGCCACCTTCACCGCGCCCTCGGCTTGCGCAAGTTCGGTTTCGGCGGCGAGAGTCTCGTTTTCCGCAAGCAATTCGTCAGTCTTTGAAGCGTCGCCGAGCTCCACGCGGCGAGTCATGTCCGTCCCTATGTCTCGCGCGGTGGCGACGCGATTGCGCGCGACCGAGGCTTCGCGCTCCGCTCGCTGGGCGCTCCACCACGCATTGCGCAATGCGCCGGCGACTTCAAGTCGGCGAAGCGCCAGCCGCTCCTCCACCTCGAAGAGGCTGGTGGCAACCGTCGCCGCGAAGGCGTCGCGCTGCCCCGGCAGCCACAACGGCATGCCTGCCTCAATCTCCGTTTCGTTGTAATTGCGCATATTGCCGGTGACATTGCTGGAGATATTGTTGCGCTGCGAGCCGCTAATATAAGGCGAACCCGGCGTAATCGAATTGGCTGTCGCATAGCGCGCAGAAGTGGCGCGAAATTGCGCCTCGAGCGAGAGGCTTTGCGCGTCGATGGAGACCGCGATCTCAAGGTGCTTGGGCAGCGCTCCGGAGCGCTGCGGCTTGGACGACGGCCGCCGCGCACGGTTCTTTTTGGGCGACGGCTTGACTGACGCTTTGATGTGCGTCTCCGCCGCCTCCTCCTGCTCTTGCGCCCTGACCTCCGTCTCAAGGGGCAAAGCGAAAGCAAACAAGGAGAAGGCAGCGAGAACCGCGCTCGGCCTCATGCGCGAGCGTCCTCGCGCCGGCGTGTCGAGGCGGCGCGACGCAACGCGCGCGCACTGAACTTCTGGCGGAACACCATGCCGAGATTAGCTGTTCGATCGTAGAGAATTGGCAGCAGAATTAGGGTCAAAACTGTGGCGGATATGAGCCCGCCGATGACGACGACGGCGAGCGGACGCTGGATTTCGGCCCCCGGCCCATGAGCAAACAGGAACGGAATCAAGCCGAAGGCGGCGATGGTGGCAGTGAGCAGAACAGGCCGCATGCGCCGGCGCGCGCCCTCCAACACCGCTTCGCGCGTGCTGCGCGTGCCTTCGGAGACGAGCTTGTTGATGTAGGAAATGAGAACGACTCCGTTGAGCACGGCGATTCCGACAAGCGCGATAAAGCCGACGGACGATGGCACCGAGATGAATTCCCCCGAGAGCCACAGCCCCAGAATGCCGCCGATTGCCGCGAAGGGCACGTTGCAGAACACCAGCGTCGCCTGCAGCACCGAATTGAACGTTACATAAAGCAGCAGGAAAATCAGCGCCATCGCGATCGGCACGACGATCGCCAATCGCGCCGAAGCGCGCTGCTGGTTTTCGAACTGGCCGCCCCATTGATAGCGATAGCCCGGCGGCGTCCTGACATTCTTGGCGACGGCTTTCTTGGCTTCTGCGACGAATCCGACGAGATCGCGTCCGGAGACGTTGGCGAGGACGGTGGCGAAGCGACGGCCGTCCTCGCGAACGACCTGGATCGGCCCGTTCTCCACGCGCACGTCGGCAAGCTGTGACAATTCGACCACCTTGCCTTCGGAGGACACCATCGGCAGCCGGGCGAAATCCACGGATGAGCGGCGCGACGTCTCCGAGCCGCGGATGACGAGCGGCGTGCGGATCGGTCCTTCCAGCACGATGCCGACGGGCTGACCGTCGACCCAGACGCGGAGCGCGTCCTGAATCTCGCTGGCGTTGAGCCCGAAGCGCCCGGCCGCGAGCCGGTCAACGCGCGCCGTCAGATAGCGCATGCCATCGTTCTGCAGCCCGAACACGTCGCGCGCGCCCTTGATCTTGCGCAACGTCGCCGCGACTTCGCGGGTGAGCCGGTTCAGCTCGTCGATGTCGTCGCCGAAAATCTTGACGACGACGTCGCCGCGCGCGCCGATGATCATTTCCTGCACGCGCATGTCGATCGGTTGCGAAAAGGCATAGGAAATTCCCGGCATGCCGTCGAGCACGGCGCGAACCTCGCCCATCAGCCAATCTATGTCCTTGCCGCGCCATTCGCTTTGCGGCGCCAGGGTGAGGAAGTTATCGGTGTCGTTGAGGCCAACCGGATCGATGCCAAGTTCGTCGGCGCCGGCGCGCGCCATCATTCCCTTGACTTCCGGCACGCGCTCCATGATTTCGCGCTGAATGCGCATATCAGTTTCCGCGGCCATATTGACGCTGATCGTGGGATGTTTGCGAACGGTGATGACCGGCGTGCCCTCATTCATCACCGGCATGAAGGTCTGACCAAGGCGCGCATAAGCAGTGACGGCGATGACGAGGCCAATGAGAGCCGCGGCGCCGACGATTATTGGCCGATCGAGCGAACGCCTGAGCAGCGGCTCGTAGACCGCCGCGATCTTGCGCACGAGCCAGGGCTCGTCGGCATGACCCGGCTTCAACAATGTCGCGCTGAGCGCCGGCACGACGGTAAGCGACAGCACGAGCGCCGATCCGAGGGCGAAAGCGATGGTCAGCGCCACCGGCGCGAACAGGCGCCCCTCCAGACCTTCGAGAGAGAGCAGCGGCAGGAATACGGTGACGATGATGACGACGCCCGACGTCAGCGGCACGGCGACCTCGCGAGTCGCCTCAAACGTCATGAAAATGCGGTCGGAGAGGCTGGCGTCATGCGCATGCGCCATGCGATGTTCGACGTTCTCGACGACGACGACGGCGCAATCGACCAGAAGTCCGATGGCGATCGCGAGACCGCCGAGCGACATGATGTTCGCCGACAAGCCCCACCAGCGCATGATGCCGAAGGTCGACAGCGCGGCGAGCGGTAGAATGAGCGACACGACGACCGCCGCCCGCAGGTTGCCGAGAAACAGGGCGAGCAGAAGGACGACAAGAACGATCGCCTCGATCAACACCTTTTGCACGGTCCAGACCGCCTTGCCGATCAATTCGCTGCGATCGTAGAAGATTTCGATCTTGGCGCCGTTCGGCAGGTTCGGCTCGATTTCGGCAAGCCGCGCCTTCACGCCATTGACCACCATCCGTGCGTCGGCGCCACGAAGGCCGAGCACCAGGCCCCACACCGCCTCGCCTTCGCCGTTGCGCACGACGACGCCATTGCGCGGAAGCGCGCCGTTGCGCACCTCGGCGACGTCGCCCACACGCACGATGCCCGTGTCGCGCGCGGCGATCACGACAGAGCGGATGTCCTCGAGCGAGCGCAATCGGCCTTCGGCGCGCACCAGCAGAGCTTCCTCGCCGTCGCGCACGCGCCCTGCGCCATCGTTCTTGTTGTTGTTGGAAAGCGCAGATTGGAGCGTTTCCACGGTGACGCCGCGCGACGCCATGGCGGCAGGCGAAGGCGCGACTTCAAAGGTGCGCACGAAACCGCCGAGCACATTGAGGTCGGCGACGCCCGGCAGGCCGCGGATGGCGGGACGTATGGTCCAGTCGAGCAGCGTGCGCTGCTCGGTCGGCGTGAGATCGCCGCCGACGATGGTGAACATCAGCATTTCGCCAAGCGGCGTGACGATCGGCGCGAGACCGCCGGAGACTCCGTCCGGCATCTGACTTTGCGCCTGCGCCAGACGCTCATTGACCTGGGCCCGGGCCCAGTAGATGTCGGTTCCTTCTGAAAATTCGAAGGTGATCAGCGTCACCGAATAACGCGTCATCGAGCGCATGCGGATGAGATTGGGAATGCCCTTCGCCGCGAGTTCGATCGGGACGGTGACGCGCGACTCGAGCTCCTCGGGCGTGAGGCCCGGCGCGCGCATCGCGACCAGCACCTGCACCGGCGCGACATCCGGAAAGGCGTCGATCGGCAGCTTGAAATAGCTGACCGCTCCCCAACCGGCGAGGCCGAGCGCGCCGAGAAAGACGAGCAACCGCTGTTGAAGCGCGGCGCGGATCAGCCGTTCAAGCATGGCTCGTCGTCACCTTTCGGCTTCGGCCAGTTCAGCCAGCAAGGTCAGCAGGCCGCGCGTCGCCACGCGCGCGCCGGCTTTGAGCACTCCCTGGACCGACGCGTATTGGGGCGTTTCGGAAAGCAGCATCACGGGCGTCGCGACAAAGCCTTCGGGGGTGCGTACAAACACCCAGTTGTGGTTTTTGAAGTTCACCAGCGCATCGGCGGAAACGCGCCACTGCTTCTCGCCGCCGCCGGTAATGCGCATGATCGCCTGCACCGCCTGGCCAGGACGCAGCGAGCTGCGTCCGGTTCGAAACTCCGCCACGGCCGTGACCGACTGCGTCGCCGCATCGACCGTGCGGCCGATGCGAATGAGCCTGCCGTCGAGCCCCGCCGATGGCAAATGCACGCGATCGACATTGACGAGCGCGGCGGCGCGGCCAAGCGGCACCTGCAGATTGACCCAGATTGGATCGAGCCGCGCAATAGTGACGAGAGGCGCCGAAGCCTGCACGCGCTCACCCGTCGTTCCGTGGCGCTGTAGGATCGTTCCAGAGATCGGCGCGCGCACCACGAGCGAGCTTGCAAGCTTTCGGTCACGCTGAAGCGCGTCGATCTCTTGATCGGTCATCCCGGCGAGCGCGAGAATCTGCCGCCGCTCGTCAAGCGACGAGCGCGCCTGAGTGGCTTCGGCCCGCGTCACGATCAAGCGGCGCTCGGCGATGATGTGCTCTTTGAATAACTGCTCGTCGCGCCGCAGCTTCTCAGCCGCGAGATTGGCGTCCGAAACGGCGTGTAGAAAGGCCCGCTGCGCCTCGACGAGCTCGGACGACTTCAATGTGGCGATCGGCGCGCCCTGCTTCACGTCCTGATCGACCGCGACCAGCAAGGTCTCGACAAGGCCGGCCGCCGGCGTGGCGACAATGCGCAGCTGCTGCGGCGGCACGGCGACGACGCCGGGCACGACAAGCTCGCCCATCCCCGACTCCGACTCGACAGGCTGAGTCTCGACGCCGGCCACGCGCATCTGTTCCTCGGTGATCTTCACCAGGATCGGCTGGGGAAAATTCTGATTCTCCTCGGGCGCGCCCTGCGCAGCGCCGGCGCTGAAGCTCAGAAGGCCGCCAACAGTGAAAACGCGAAGGAAAAGAGCAAGCATTCGCCGCATGTGATTGATCTTGAACCTTAGCTTTGCAAGCCGTCAGCGCTTTTGCGCGCTCGAAGCTATCGGCGTCGTTCCAGAGACGATGCGGCGCATGCCGCAGCCCACGCGCGCGGCGGACGCCGAACTGAGGCCCCGGCGCCGCAACGGCCTTGATTTTGCCCGGACGCTTCGAGCTGCTCAAGGCAATTCGGCCATTTGGTGGAGATTTTCCAGAAAAACCCGCAGCGCAAGTTCTTTGCGGCGCGTCTTTCGGTCGCAAATGACGACGCCGGTTCTATAATCACGGCAGAAACGTGGCTCCAGCCTTGAGGATCAGATGCGTCATCCTTCGACCGCCGCCATTCGGCTCGCCGATTACCGTCCCGCCGATTTCGCAATCGATTCGGTCGAACTCGATTTCAAGCTTCATCCGACCAATGCGCGAGTCGTCGCGCGACTGGCGTTGCGCCGCAATCCAGCCGGCGACGCGAGCGCGCCGCTGGCGCTCGACGGCGACGATCTGACTCTGCTGGGCGTCAAGCTCGACGGCGCGACGCTGGGCCCTGGCGACTTTGAGGCGACGCCCGATAGTTTGACGCTCTCCAAAGTTCCCGACGCGCCCTTTACGCTCGAAATCGAGACCGAACTTAATCCGAGCGGCAATACGCAGCTTTCGGGCCTCTATCGTTCCGGCTCCGCCTATTGCACGCAATGCGAGGCGGAAGGCTTTCGCCGCATCACCTATTTTCTCGACAGGCCGGACGTGTTGAGCGTCTATATGACGCGCATCGAAGCCGAGAAGAGCGAAGCGCCGATCCTGCTGTCGAACGGCAATCCCGTGGAGCATGGCGACATCGCCGGAACCGATCGCCACTACGCGATTTGGCGCGATCCCTTCCGCAAGCCCTCTTATCTCTTCGCGCTCGTCGGCGGCGACCTCGGCGTCGTGCGCGACAAATTTACGACAATGTCGGGACGCGACGTCGATCTCGCGATCTATGTCGAACATGGCAAGGAAGCGCGCGCCGGCTATGCGATGGACGCGCTCAAGCGCTCGATGCGCTGGGACGAGGAGAAATTCGGCCGCGAATATGATCTCGAGGTCTTCAACATCGTCGCCGTCTCCGACTTCAACATGGGCGCGATGGAGAACAAGGGACTCAACATCTTCAACGACAAATATGTGCTCGCCTCCGCCGACACCGCGACCGACGGCGATTACGCCGGCATCGAAGGCGTCATCGCGCATGAATATTTCCACAATTGGACCGGCAATCGCATCACCTGCCGCGACTGGTTTCAGCTTTGCCTGAAAGAAGGTCTGACGGTTTTTCGCGACCAGGAGTTTTCCGCCGACATGCGGTCGCGCGCTGTGGAGAGAATCGGCGACGTGCGCGGCCTGCGTCTCGCGCAATTCCCTGAAGACGCGGGCCCGCTCGCGCATCCCGTGCGTCCGGACGTCTATCACGAGATCAACAATTTCTACACCGCGACGGTTTACGAGAAAGGCGCGGAGCTCATCCGCATGCTGCGCGGGCTGATCGGCGAAGAAACCTTCCGCCGCGGCATGGATCTTTATTTCGAACGCTTCGACGGAACCGCCGCGACCGTCGAGGATTTTCTTTCCTGCTTCGCCGCGGCGTCGGGCCGCGATCTGACGCATTTCGCGCTTTGGTACAGTCAGGCGGGCACGCCGGTCGTGACGACTTCCGGCGACTATGACGCCACCGCCAAGACCTTCGCTTTGAAATTCCGTCAGGAGACGGCGCCGACGCCGGGCCAAAGCGAGAAGAAGCCCGTCGTCATTCCGATCGCGCTCGCGCTTTTTGGCGAGAACGGCCAAAAGCTCGATCTCGTCAGCGATGACGCAAGTCCGACCGAACTTGCCCGCGGCCTGATCGAACTCGACGTCGCCGAGCGCGTCATTCGATTTCGCGAGGTCCCGTCACGGCCGGTCGTTTCGCTACTGCGCGGCTTTTCCGCGCCCGTGCGCCTCGAGCCTGCGCCCGCGAATGAGGACCTCGAACGCTTGCTCGCCTTCGACGACGACCCGTTCAATCGCTGGCAGGCGGCGCAAGGCCTCGCCTTGCGGGCGATTTTCAGCCGGCTCGAAACCGGCGCGCTCGATGCGAAAGGTCTCGGCGACGCGCTGCGATCGCTGCTCGCCAAGGCTGAGGACGATCCGGCCTTTGTCGCTCAGGCCCTGTCGCTGCCATCGGACATCGACCTCGCGCGCGAAAAGGCGACCGACGTCGATCCCGACGTTTTGTTTGATTCGCGCATGGCGCTTCGCGCCGAAATCGGCAGATCGCTCAGTTCCGAGCTTGACGCGATCTATGCGCGCTTCGCCGACGAGGGCGCCTATGCGCCCGACGCCGCCAGCGCCGGCCGTCGCGCCTTGCGCAATGTCGCGCTCGACTTGCTGGCCGCCGGCGACTCTGAACGAGGGCGCGCGCTGGCCATGGCGCAATTTGAGGCTGCGGGGAATATGACCGACAAGCTCGCTGCGCTCGCGACGCTGGCGCTTCTCGGCGGACACGCGCGCGAAGAGGCCTTCGCCCGCTTCTATGCGCAATACGCCGGCGACGCGCTTGTGATCGACAAATGGTTCTCTTTACAGGCGATGATTCCGGAAGAAGCGACGACGCAGCGCGTGTTGAGCCTGATGAGCCATCGCGAATTCTCGATCGCCAATCCCAATCGCGTGCGCGCGCTGATCGGCGCCTTCGTCAATGGCAATCTCACGCGCTTTCACGCGCTGGACGGATCTGGATACGATCTGCTGACGAGCGTCGTTCTTCAAGTCGACCCGAAAAATCCGCAACTGGCGGCGCGGCTGCTCTCGGCGTTGCGCTCCTGGCGCACGATGGAGTCGCGACGACGCGACCTGATTGAGGCTCGGCTCAAGCATATCGTCGCGCAAGAGAACCTCTCGGCGGACCTGCGCGACATCGCCACGCGGGCGCTCGGCTGAGCCCATCGAAAAAAGTTTCGTTAACTTTGCGTTAAGGTCTGGACAATTGCGCCTCGAGGGATTCGAATGAAAGTGATTCGGGCGTAAAGCCGCGTTTGCATCACAATCATTTCGGAGGCTCTTGATGAGGCGCGCTCCCGCTGCCCGCGCGAAGACTCACGCCCATACGGTGTGGGGCGCGTATCGGTTCGACGAGGATGGCGCCGCAAAGGGGCTAAAGGATTTCGCCTGGTTGCGCCCCGTCGCGCTTGCCGCCTGCGCGGTTTGCCTGCTGTCTCTCGCCGCCTTCGTCGTGTCGCTGGCCGGCGCGATGCAGGATCGGCTGGTTGAGCAGGCCGTCGACGACCTTGAACTTTTCGTGCGCGCCGTCTCGCTCGACTTGCGCGACAAGCTGATGGCGGACGCGCAAAAACCCTTCGCTGCGCCGCTTGATCAGCTTGTGCCGCAGGGCGCGCTTTCGCGCGGCCGACGAATTCTGGTGACCGATCAGCGCGGACGGATCGCCGCCGCATACCCCCCGATTCCGTCGAAAGACCTGACGCTGTCGCAGGCGCTCGGCGCCGAAGAGGCGCTCATCGACTTCGCCGATAACGCCGGCGTGATGCGCGTCACCTTGCCAGAGGGCGTTGCTGCGCTGGTGAGCGTGAGGAAGCTGCCGGCGCCCTTCGGCCAGGTGGCGATGATCTATCCGGTCGAGAATGTAGTCGGCGAGTGGCGCGCCGTCGCTTCGCGCTATGCCCTGATTTTCGCCGGCGCAACGCTGCTGCTGCTGCTCATCGTCCTCGCCTATTTCCGCCAGACTCGCCGTCGTCAGGAGGTTGAACGCGCCAATGCGCTGATCCGCAGGCGCCTCGAGGCGGCGCTGTCGCGCGGGCGCTGCGGTCTCTGGGAATGGGATATCGCGGGCGGCCGGATCTATTGGTCCGACTCCATGTACGAAATGCTGGGGCTGACCGCCGAGCGGCGCTTTCTCTCCTTCGCGGAATTAAGCGGCATGCTCCATCCCGATGACGGCGACTTCGAAACGATCGCCGAAAGGTTGGCGGGTTCGCGCGCCAACAGCATCGATCACGAATTCCGGTTGAAGAACGCCGACGGCGAATGGATCTGGCTGCGGGCGCGGGCGCAGATCGTCGAAGAGGGCCGCGAAGCCGGCAAGCATCTCGTCGGCATCGCCATCGACATTTCCGAGCAGCGGGCGCTCGCCGAATACACGAAGATCGCCAATCTGCGCCTGCGCGACGCCATCGACGCGATCTCGGAAGCCTTCGTGCTATGGGACGCCAAGAACCGCCTGGTCACCTGCAACTCGAAATTTCTGGCCCTGCATGGCATTCCGACCGACGCCGCGACGCCCGGCGCGCGCTATCGGCAGATCATGAGCTGCGCCACCGCGCCGCTGATCAGAACCGAGATCGCCCCGCCCGAGGGCGCGTCGCCCGACGCCCGCGCCTATGAAGCCCAGCTTATCGACGGGCGCTGGCTTCAGATCAATGAGCGCCGCACCAAGGACGGCGGCTACGTGTCGGTGGGCGCCGACATCACCGCGCTCAAGCGCAATGAGGAAAAGCTGCGCGATTCGGAGCGTCGCCTCACCGTGAGCGTCGCCGATCTCACATATTCTCGGCAGACGCTCGAAATACAGGCGCAGCAGCTCGCAACGCTCGCCGAGAAATATCATCATCAGAAGGCGGAAGCGGAGGCCGCCTATGTGGCGAAATCGGAATTCCTCGCCAATATGAGTCACGAGTTGCGCACGCCGCTTAACGCCATCATCGGCTTTTCGGAGATGATGGAGGCGGAGCCCTTCGGCGCCCTCGGCTCCCCAAAATATCTGGAATATTGCAGCGGCATACGCCAGGGCGGCGCCTATCTCAACGAAGTGCTGTCCGACATTCTCGACATGTCGCGCCTCGAAGCGGGTCTTGTGCGGCTCGCCGAACGCGAAATGAATGTCGCCGAGGCGATGCGCACGGCCGTCGCCGCCTGGCGCGCGCGCGCCGAACTCAAGGAGATCGAGATCGTCGCCGACGCCGCCGATAATCTGCGCTGCGTCGGCGACGAAGCCGCGATCGTCAAGACGCTCTGCATCTTTCTCTCCAACGCGGTGAAATTCAGCGACAAGGGACAAGTGGTGCGGGTGCGCGCGCGTGCGCATAGCGGCGCGATCGATGTGTATGTTGAAGATTCGGGACGCGGCGTCGATCCATGCGCCATTCCCAAGCTCGGCAAGCCCTTTGAGCAATGCGCGAATTTGATCGAAAACGGGATGCGCGGCTCCGGGCTCGGCCTCGCCATCGCCCGCGCCCTCATCGAATTGCATGGCGGCGCATTGCGCTTCCGCTCGCGGCTTGGCGAAGGCACGATTGTCATGATGCGGCTGCCGGCCGCCTCGGCGACGGTGACCCAGTTAAAGACGCGCGCAACCGAACCGCAGAGCGCGCCTGGGAAAGTCTCGCATCATGCGCGCTCGACGCGCGCCGGCGGACCGACGGTGATCCGCATCGCCGGCAAGGACAGCACAACGCGCAAACCAGGCGCATTGTCTTCGATCCGCAACGCGCCATGATGCATGCGGGCGACCGCCGCGGCGAGCGACAGTCCGAGACCCGAGCCCGGCCGCGACCTCGAATTCTCAAGCCGCACGAAGCGTCCCACCACGCGCTCGCGATCAGACGACGCAATCCCCGGCCCACGATCGGAGACGACGATCTCCACGCAATTGCCGACGCGCCGCGCTTCGACGGCGATGCGCGGATCGTCGCCCGCCGCGCCATATTTCAGCGCATTGTCGACAAGGTTCACGAGCGCCTGCCCGAGCAGTTCGCGGCTGCCCGTGATCTTTAGTCCGTCCTGCGCGGTGACGTCGAGACGCACGCCCTGCTCTTCCGCGACCGGCTCGTACATTTCGACGATATCGCGCACGACGGCGTCGGCGTCGAAGGCGGCCATGTGGTCGCTCGAATAGCCGGCCTCGGCGCGCGCGATCATCAACAAGGCGTTGAATACGCCGATCAGATTGTCGGACTCTTCGATCACGGCGGCGAGCGCCTCGCGATGCTCGCGATCATCGGAGCCCGCCCGCAAGGCGGCCTCGGCGCGATTGCGCAGGCGAGTCAGGGGCGTCTTGAGGTCATGCGCGATATTGTCGGACACCTCGCGCAAGCCGGCCATCAGCTCGCTGATGCGCGCGAGCATCGCATTGAAATTTTCCGCCAGTCGATCGAGTTCGTCGCCGGCGCCCGAAACCGCGAGACGCTCGTGCATGTCGCCCGCCATGATGCGGCGTGCCGAGGCCGACATCACGTCGACGCGCTCGAGCATGCGATATGAAACGAATAAGCCGCCAAGCGAGCCGACAAGGACGAGCCAGAACAGCGAAACGCCGAGCGCGCTGCGCAGGATGCCGCGCAGCACCTCATGATCTTCGATATCGTGGCCGATGAGCAGGCGAAAGCCGCCCGGCAGCAGAAACAGCCGCAGCAACGCCGGATGCTTGACCCCCGGCTCGCCGCGCCGCTCATAGGTCGTCTCGACGAGCGCCGTACCGCCCGAAGGCGTGAACGCCGGGGGCTCGATATTGCCGACGATGACGTCTCCGGAATGGCTCGACAGCAGATAGAGCGAACCGCCCGGGGCGCGTACGCGGCGTTCGAGCGCATTGGCGAGCTGACGAAGGCCGCCTTGCGAATATTGTTCTGAGAGCGCTCTGATTTCGGCGTCAACGGTCTGCTCGATCTGTTCGTCGAGCACTTCCTTGACCCGGGTCCCGACGCGCGCGAGCACCAGTCCAGCGCCGATCGAGAACAGCACGAGATAGGCGATCGACAGTTTGAACGCCGTCGTGCGGAAAAGCTTACCGAGCGCCGTCACGAATCATATACCCGGCTCCGCGGATCGTGTGCAGAAGCGGGTTCTCGCGACCCTTGTCGATCTTGGAGCGCAAGCGCGAAATATGCACGTCGATGACGTTGGTCTGCGGATCGAAATGATAGTCCCAGACATTCTCGAGAAGCATGGTGCGGGTCACCACCTGGCCGGCGTGTTTCATCAGATATTCGAGCAAACGGAATTCGCGGGGCTGAAGCGCCACTTCCTGTCCGCCGACGGTCACTTTGTGCGACAGGCGATCGAGCTCCAGATCGCCAACACGGTATTGAGTTTCTTCGCCCTTGGGGCCGACGCGGCGGCGGGCCAGCGCCTCGACGCGCGCGAGCAGTTCGGAGAAGGAATAAGGCTTCGGGAGATAGTCGTCGCCGCCGGCGCGCAGGCCCTTGACGCGGTCGTCGACTTGGCCGAGGGCCGAAAGAATGAGGGCCGGCGTTTCGACGCCTTGTTCGCGCAAGCCCGAGATCAGCGACAGCCCGTCCATCTTAGGCAGCATCCTGTCGACGATGAGCACGTCATAGTCGCCTTCGCCGGCGCGGCCATAACCGGCGAGCCCGTCCGCGGCATGTTCGGCGACATGGCCCTGTTCGCGGAACGCCTTGACGAGATATTCGCTCGCTTCGTTGTCGTCTTCAATGATGAGAATGCGCATGTTTCTCTATATCCGAGATTGCAAAAAAACGGCAGGCCGGCGCATTGTGCGCCAGCCTGCCCGCGTTCGGGAGCCAGGAGGGGACTGGCTCTGCCCGACGCTCTTCTTTGCGGAGACCGGCTGCGGGCGGGTGCAGTGTGTCGGCCTCAACGCAAGAAGTTCGGTAAACCGGCTTAGCCGGCGCCCTTCACGGGAACGGCGACGAATTTCGCCCCGTCCGTGGACTTGACCCGCAGCAGCACCGAGCGGCGGCCGTCCTTTCGAGCGGACTCCAGCGCGGCGACGAGATCGCTGCTGGAGCTGACCGGCCGACCGCCGGCTTCGACGATAACGTCGCCCCTGTGCAATCCCTTTTGCGCAGCTGCGCCGGACGGATCGAGATCGGTCACAAGGACCCCTTCACGACCCGCGCCGCGCACCTCGGTCGCCGGCACCACCTCGATGCCGAGGCCGGACAGTTCGGGACCGCGCTCCGAATTTTCGTCGTCCGCGCGCGCCTCACGGTCGTCGGGCAAAGTCCCCAGTTTGAGCTTCACGTTCTTTTCGGCGCCCGAGCGCTGATAGGTGAGGTCCACCGTCTTGCCGGGGCCAAGGGCGGCGATGCGACGCGCCAGATCACGCGGAGTCTCGATCTTCTCGCCATTGACCGCGACGATGACGTCGCCCGCCTTCAGGCCCGCGTCTTCAGCCGGCGCGCCTTTCTGCGGCTGCGCGATCAGCGCGCCCTTCATGGACTTCAGACCCATGCTGTCGGCGATTTCCTGCGTTACGCTCTGAATCTTGACGCCGATCCAGCCGCGCGACACGGAGCCCTTTTCCTTGAGCGCCGCGACGACGTCCTTGGCGACCTCGGTCGGAATCGCGAAGCCGATTCCGATCGAACCGCCCGACGGCGAATAAATCGCCGTGTTGACGCCGATCACATTGCCATGCGCGTCAAAGGCGGGGCCGCCCGAGTTGCCGCGATTGACCGGCGCGTCGATCTGCAGGAAATCGTCATAAGGACCGGCGCCGATATCGCGCCCGCGCGCCGAGACGATGCCGGCGGTGACCGAGCCGCCGAGGCCGAACGGATTGCCGACCGCGATCACCCAGTCGCCGACGCGCGGCGTCGACGTGCCCCACTCGACATAGGGGAGCTTCTGGCCGTCGTTGATCTTGAGCAGCGCCAAGTCGGTGCGCTTGTCCTTGCCGACGACCTTGGCCGGCAGCGTGCGGCCGTCATCGAGCGCGACCTCGACTTCATTAGCGTGTTCGACGACATGGTTGTTGGTCACGACATAGCCGTCAGGGCTGATGATGAATCCGGAGCCCTGCGACATCGTCATGTGTTTCTGCGGACGGCCTTGGCCCTGTTCGCCGAACCGTTTGAAAAAGCGATACATCGGGTCGTCGGGCGACATGTCGGGCATCTCGAAGGCGCCGCCCTGCGAATCCTCGACTGCCTTGACCTTGATGGCGACGACGGCGGGTTTCACGCGCTCGACGATGTCGGCGAAAGATGCGGGGCCGGCGGAAATGACCGATCCCGAAAGCGGCGCTTCGGCGTAGGCCGGCGTCAGCGGCGCCGAACCGATGGCGGCGCCGAGCGCGAACGCGGCCGTCGCGCCAATCAGCGCGAGGCGAGACGCGCGGCGCGGCGCTTCCATGGCGCGGTCGCGAGGATTGATTGCGATAGGCATTTCTCGAAAATCTCCATCTCTGCGCGACGCCCCGCGGAGGAGAAGCGCAACGTCGCCGCGAGTAGAAGATGGAGATCACCGCTTTGCCGGCCAATGGCGGCGGGATGAAACTTTCGTAACGCGGCCCTACAGCCACCCGGCGCGGCGCAGCCGATAATAGAGATAGCCGCAAATCGTCGCGGTCACGCCCAGGATGACGTAATAGCCATATTTCCAGCTCAGCTCCGGCATATGCTTGAAATTCATGCCGTAAATGCCGGCGACGGCCGTGGGCACGGCGAGAATGGCGGCCCAGGCGGCGAGCCGGCGGGAAATGTCGGTCTGCTGCATCTGCGCGTTCATCAGGCTCGATTCAAAGGCGAAGGCCAGAGTCTCGCGCATCGTGTCGATGCGCTCCTGCACGCGGCGCAGATGGTCGCGCACGTCGCGAAAATGCGGCCGCATCTCACGATCGATCGCGACAACGTCGCTGCGCTCCAAACGCCGGCAAACGTCGGAAAGCGGGGTCGCGGCGTTGCGCAGATGCAGAAGATCGCGCCGCAAACTATAGAGTTGCTCGATCTCCTCCCGGCCCATCGTCGTCGCGAGCACGTGATCCTCGATGTCCTCGACCTCGTTATTGATGGCGTCGAGCACTGGGAAGTAATTATCGACGATGAAATCGAGAATGGCGTAGACGATGAAGTCCTCGCCCTCGGAAAGGCGCTCGGCGCGGGCTTCGCAGCGCTCGCGCACATGCGCATAAGTTTCCGAAGCGCCGTGGCGGACGCTCACGACATAGCCGACGCCGAGAAAAAGATGTGTCTCGCCAAAGGCGATGCGGCCATCGACCATCTGCGCCGTGCGCGCGACGATGAACACGCTGCTCTCATATTCTTCGAGCTTGGGGAATTGATGCGCCTTAAAGGCGTCCTCGATCGCGAGCTGATGCAGCGAGAACTGGCGCCCGACACGCTCAAGCAACTCCTGCGAGGGCTCGTAGAGGCCGATCCAAACGACATGGCCCTCGCGCTTGGACCAGTCTCCCGCCTCATTGATCTCGATATCGGCGATCTTGCGGCCGCCGCGACCACGCCGGCTTCACGGGTATTTGTCGCCATCGCCCGTTCGTCCAAGGCCGCGCTCCGGCCGTCAGGACGGTTTCGAGCCGCCGCGCGTCACGCCGACCTTCGCTGGCCGCAAGACGCGCTCGCCGATCATATAGCCTTGCTCGACGACCTGCGCCACCGAGCCGACAGGCTGCGTCTCGTCGGGAATCTCAAACAGCGCTTCATGCAGATTGGGATCGAATCGCGCCCCTTGCGCGTCGATCTTCTTGACGCCGAAACGGGCGAGCCGCGCCAGGAAATCACGCTCCATCACTTCGACGCCTTCGACGAGCGACGCCACCGCCGGGTCGGCGCGCGACCCTTCGGGCACGTTCTCCAGGGCGCGCTGCAGATTATCGGCGAACGTCAGCGTTTCGCGGGCAAAATTGGCGACGCCATAGGCTTTCGCGTCGGCGACCTCACGCTCGGCGCGACGGCGCACATTCTCGACTTCGGCGAGCGCGCGCAGAAGCTTGTCCTTCAGGCCTGCATTTTCCGCATATAGATTTTCGAGCTCGGTGAAGGGCTCCGGCTGCGCAATATCGGATTCCGCCGAAGGCTGCGACAGGGACGAAGGCTCCGCCGCGCCCTGATTTTTCGTCGCGTCAGCCTTCTTATCCGCATTCGTTGGATCGCTCATGCTGTCACCATGGTTTTTGTAAAGGCCCCGATATCTACGCGCCAATCGCCAAAATCAAGTCGCCGCGGCCGGCGTTTTTTGGCCGCGGCCGCCCTGGACGCCGAACACATCCAGGAGTTGGCGCTTGATCGCCGCCTGACGCTGCGGCGAGGCGATTTTCGCGCCGGTCAAATCGGTGACGTAGAAGGCGTCGACGGCGCGCTCGCCGAAGGTGACGATATGCGCCGAAGCGATATTGAGGTTGAGCCTGGATATCGCATTCGTGAGCTCGAAGAGAAGACCTTCGCGATCGAGTCCCGAAACTTCGATCACCGTATAGACGTTCGACAGGCTGTTATCGACGACCACCTCCGGCGCCACCGAAAAGGCGTCAGTCGGCAGATGAGCTTTGGCGCGCGCCTTCAATTCTTCCGACACGACGACTTCGCCGCGCAGCGCCCTGGCGATAAGGTCGGCGATGCGTCGGGCGCGACGCATTTCGTCTTCATCCTGATCGAAGGCGCGCGAGAAGAAGATCGTGTCGAGCGCTAGCCCGTCCACCGTGGTGAAGATATGCGCGTCGACGATATTGGCGCCGCCCGCCGCGCAGCCCCCGGCGATGATCGACAGCAGACGCGGATTGTCGGGCGCGACGACGGTCAGTTCCACGGCGCCCCGCGTCCTGTCGAGTTCGACCGCGGTCGCGAGCGGCGCTGGCGCGCCGTTCATCTCGCGCAGCATCGCGGCATGACGAAGCTTGCGCGCGACGTCGACCTTGAGCCAATAGGCCGGATAGTGGCGCCTGGCGTAGGCGTCGAATTCCTCGTCGCTCCAGTCCGGCAGCGCCGCGCGCAACTCATCCTTCGCGGCCGCGACGCGGCTCTTGCGATCGACCGCCGAATGGCCACCGCCGAGCACGACTTCGGTCTCCCAATAAAGCACGCGCAGCAGCTGCGCCTTCCAGGCGTCGAGCACGCCGGGACCGACGGCGTTGATGTCGCAGACGGTCAGAACGAACAACATCTTCAGCCGCTCCATCGTCTGAACGATGGCGGCGAAATTCTCGATGGTGACGCGGTCGGAGAGATCGCGGCTCTGGGCGAAACTCGACATGGTCAAATGATGTTCGACGAGCCAGGCCACTGACTCGGTCTCGCCGGGCGTGAATCCCAGCCGTGGACACAGCGCGCGCGCCACCTCCATGCCGGCGACGGAGTGATCCTCCTTACGGCCCTTGGCGATGTCATGCAGGAAAAGACCCAGATAAAGAACCTTGCGGTTGACGATCGTCGGCAGGACTTCGTCGACCAGCTGCCGGTGTTCGGGCATGCGCCCCGCTTCGAGATCGGACAATCCGCCGACCGCGCGCAGCAGATGCTCGTCGACCGTGTAGTGGTGATACATGTTGAACTGCATCATCGCGACGACCTTGCCGAATTCCGGAATGAAGCGCCCGAGCACGCCGGATTCGTTCATCCGCCGCAGCGTGATTTCGGTCATGTTGCGCGACAGCAGGATTTCCAGAAACAGCCGATTGGCCTCCTTGTTCGCGCGCAGATTGGCGTCGATCAGGCGCAACGACAGAGTCACCGCGCGCAAGGCGTCGGGATGCAGCGGCAGGCCATGATGATCGGCCATCCAGAAGAGCCGGATGATGTTTACAGGATCGCGCTTGAACACGTCGGCGTCAACGATGCTGATGCGATCGTGATCGACGATGAAATCGCCTTGCGGCGCGCGGATGCGCCGGCGCCGGAACGGCTGCAGGAAGCGCTCAAAAATCGCGCGCGGCTTCGCCTGCCTTTCTTCAAGCGCCGCGCAGACGATCGCGGTGAGATCGCCGACTTCCTTGGCCACCAGAAAATAATGCTTCATGAATCGCTCGACCGGCGACAATCCGCTGCGGTCGTGATAGCCGAGGCGCCGCGCGATCGTCGGCTGCACGTCGAAGGAAAGCCGTTCCTCGGCGCGACCCCTCGCAAAATGCAGATGGCAGCGCACCCGCCACAAAAACTCTTCGCAGCGCTCGAAGAGACTGAGCTCGGCGGCGGTGAAGAGGCCTGCGGCGACAAGCTCCTTCGCCTCGCGCACGCGGTAGACATATTTGGCGATCCAGAACAGCGTATTGAGATCGCGCAGGCCGCCCTTGCCTTCCTTGACGTTCGGTTCGACGAGATAGCGCGAGGCGCCGGCGCGCAATACGCGCGAATCGCGTTCGGCGAGCTTGGCGGAGACGAATTCGCGCGTGTCGAGACGCGCGATCTCGCGGTCGAAACTGTCGCGGAATTCGCTGAACAGCTCGGCGTTGCCGAGGATGAATCGCGCTTCGAGCAGCGTCGTTCGAATGGTCATGTCGGCGCGGGCCTGACGCATGCATTCGGCGACGGAGCGCGTCGCATGGCCGACCTTCTGACGCAGGTCCCACAGAATATAAAGGATCGCCTCGATGACGCTTTCGCCCCAGGGCGTCTGTTTGTAGGGAACGAGAAACAGAAGGTCGATGTCGGAGCCGGGCGCGAGCGCGCCGCGCCCATAGCCGCCGACGGCGACAATGGCGAGACGCTCGGCGAAGGTCGGATTGTCGACGACGTAAACATAGCGCACGACATAATCGTAGATGGCGCCGATCAGCTCGTCTTCGAGCGCGGAGATCAATCTCGCGCAGGCCAGTCCCGAGCCGCGCGCCTCGAGCCTGACACGGGCGATCTCGCGTCCTTCCGCGAGAACGGAGCGAAACAATTCGACGATCGCCGTGCGTCGCGCATGGCCGCGATCTCTCTTGCAGATCGCCGCGACCACGGGCGCAAGCGCCTCGCGCAGACCGCGGAACTGCGCGCCGGGATCGAGCCCGGCGAAAACGCTGATCGGCGCGACTTCGTTCATCGGGCGAGTTCCGGCGAACGGCCCGCCGCGCGCAGCGCGCGCAGGCGCGTCTCGATGGCGTCGAACAGCGTCGGCGCGAGATCGGGCCCGCCGACGCGCTTGAGCGCGCGCAGACCTGTCGGCGAGGTCACGTTGATTTCGGTAAGCCAGCCGTCGATCACGTCGATGCCGACAAAGACGAGGCCGCGCCGTTTCAGCTCCGGCCCCAGCCGCGCGCAAATTTCCTGCTCTCGCGCATCGAGTTCTGACGCCGCGGGCGATCCGCCGCGCACCATATTCGAGCGGATGTCGTCAACGGCTGGAACCCGATTGATCGCGCCCATCGCCTCGCCGTCGATCAGCAGGATGCGCTTGTCGCCCTTCACGATCTCCGGCAGAAATCGCTGCACGACCCAGGGTTCGCGGAAGGTCGTCGCGAACATGTCGAAGAGCGAACCGAAGTTCGGATCGCGCGGCGCGACCTTGAACACCGCCGCGCCGCCATGGCCGTAGAGCGGCTTCATGACGATGTCGCCATGCGTGGCGCGAAAGCGCTCGATCGCCGCGCGGTCGCGGGTGATCAGCGTCGGCGGCATCAGATCGGCGAATTCCATCACGAAGATTTTTTCGGGCGCATTGCGCACATGCGCGGGGTCGTTGACGACGAGCGTCTTCGGCGCGAGCCGCTCCAGAAAATGCGTCGAGGTAATATAGGCGAGATCGAACGGCGGGTCCTGGCGCAACAGCACGATATCCATGGTTCCGAGTTCAAGCTCGGCCGCCTCGCCTAACGCGTAATAGCCGGACGGATCGTCGAAAACCTCGATGCGATGGGCGCGCGCCGTCAGCCGCTCGCCTTCAAGCGACAGCCGATCGGGCGTGTAGAACCACAGGCGATGGCCTCTGCGCTTTGCCTCCAGCATCAGCGCAAATGTGGAATCTCCTGCAAAATTAATGCGTTCCAACGGGTCCATCTGGACCGCAATCTCGAGCATCGATCCCCCTGCCGCGGCCGCCGCCGTCCGGCGCCTCATCTGGAGCGGGCCGCCCCTTCGGGCGACACTTAGCAGGAGAATGGCGGCCTTGCGCAACCCTTGGCCGGCGCCCCGGCCCTCGACCGCACGTCGTCAGGTTCAAATCACATAATCGAACGAATCATAGGCGAGGCCGCGCAGCAGCTGGTCCATGTCGCGGGCCGGCTCGGCGCGAGATTCGGTCCCGACCACCTTCGCCGGCACGCCGGCGACGATCGAATTCGGCGGAACCGACTTCAGCACCACTGAGCCAGCGGCGATGCGCGAACAGGCGCCGATCTCGATATTGCCGAGGATCTTGGCGCCAGCGCCGATCATCACCCCGCGCCTCACCTTGGGATGGCGGTCGCCCGCAGCCTTGCCGGTGCCGCCGAGAGTCACATTGTGCAAAATCGAAACTTCGTCGTCGACGACCGCCGTCTCGCCGATGACAAAGCCGGTGCCGTGATCGAGGAAGAGCCCCTTGCCCAGCCGCGCCGCCGGATGAATGTCGGCGGCCAACGCATCGGAGGCGCGGCTCTGGACATAGTAGGCGAAGTCGTGTCGGCGCCCGCGCCACAGCGCATGGGCGAGCCGCGCCGACTGGATCGCATGGAATCCCTTGAAATAAAGCAGCGGTTCGATCAGCCGCCCGCAGGCGGGATCGCGCTCGACGCAAGCGGCGAGATCGGCGCGGAACGCCGCCGCAATCGTCTTATCCTCGTCCACCGCCTGCATGAAGGCGTCGGCGATCGTTCTAGCGTCGATCGCCGAGGCGCCGAGTCTCGCCGCGATGCGCTGGACCACCGCCTCTTCGAGCGACGCCCGGTTGAGGACCGCGCCGCGCATCAGCGCCGTCAGCGATGGATCGAGACGCAGCGCGCTCTCGGCTTCGCGGCGCATATGCGCCCACATTGCCTCGCCCTCCGCCGCAAGCGCGCTGAAGTCCTGGCTCGGCGCCTCGGCGTCCATCTCTAGAACTTCACCGCCGGCGGCGATTGCGCCGCATCGGTCACCGAGAATTCCGCCATCGGCTTGGTTCCTGCAAAAAATGTTTTCGCCCAAAGCAACGTCGGGAAGGTGCGCAGCGAAGTGTTGAATTCCCGCACCGCCTCGATGTAGTCGCGCCGCGCGACATTGATGCGGTTTTCGGTGCCTTCAAGCTGCGATTGCAGGGCGAGGAAGTTCTGGTTGGATTTTAGATCGGGATAGGCTTCGCTGACCGCGATCAGCCGGCCGAGCGCGCCGGTGAGCTTATTTTGCGCCTCCTGGAACTGCTTCATCTTCTCGGGATCGGTCAGCGAACCGGCGTCGACCTTGACCGAGGTCGCCTTGGCCCGCGCCTCGACCACGGAGGTCAAGACGTCCTTCTCCTGCTTGGCGTAGCCTTTCACGGTCTCGACGAGATTGGGAATGAGATCGGCGCGGCGCTGATATTGCGACTGCACGTCCGACCATTTCGCCTTGGCGTTTTCTTCGAGCGTCGGAATCGTATTGTAGCCGCAGCCGGAAACGCCCACGCTAAGGAAAATCGCGGCGGCGATCGCGCGCCAGCGGGAAAAGTCGCTCATATACAACTCCCAAGGAGCGGCGACGCCCGCCGCATGATCGTCGCGATGAAATGTAAGGCGTCGCTTTGGGCAAGGAAAGGGCGCGGCCTGACGACCAAGTTGGGGTAGAATGGGCCTTCGCCAGAAGGATGCGGACAAGATGCAAATCGACGAGATCATAGGCAATTTCGAACTGCTCGACGAATGGGAGGATCGCTACCGCTATCTCATCGAGCTTGGCCGCACGCTCGAGCCGCTGCCGAAAGAGGCCTACACCGACGAAAACAAGGTGCGCGGCTGCGCCAGCCAGGTGTGGCTCGAATCGACGCCGACGCGCGATCCCGGCGGACGGACGATTCTCAATTTTCGCGGCGACAGCGACGCCCATATCGTGCGCGGCCTCGTCGCGCTGACGCTGGCGCTCTATTCGGGACGCCCGGCGCAGGAAATCGTCGACACCGACGCCCAGCCGCTGTTCAAGGAGCTCGGCCTCGCCGAACATCTGACGCCGCAACGCGCCAACGGCCTGCGGTCGATGGTCGAGCGGATCAAGAAGGAAGCGCGCGAGGCGATGGCGGCGTAGGGCGGCGAACAGCGCCGCATCATGCCCGCGCTTGAGCCGGGGATCCAGGATTCATGTAACTATCGCCAGTACGGAGGTCATTTTAACTCCTTCACTCGTTCATAAAGCCTCCTCAGGTTGTCATCCGACATGTCGATGATTGGCTCGTACATGAACGCGTTTACATGAATGTTCTCTGGGGTCATCAGCGCAACCTTATCCAAGGCCGCAATGTTAAGCGTCTCCTTAGGATATAAATCCTTGAATTTACTAACGAGTCGCCAAGCTTGGTTCGCCTCAATGCTAGCCACAAAATCCGGGTCAGCGATCCGCTCGACCATAAATTTTTCGGCACGCAACCGGATCGCAATGGCAAGAACTATTTTGTTCGTTAAGCCAGTGGCGGTCACGGCAGAGCATTCCTTCGCTTGTTCAAATATCACGTCATACACCAGAGCATCTTTATTCGATGAAGCACCATTTTCATTACAAAGATTATTGTAAATTGCATCCAAGTCCGAAATTTTCAAATTTGACGTTTCTTTTTTCCAATGCAGCATAGCTGTAAGCTGCGAGAAAGCCGGATCTTTATCACCGACGGTCATCTCAATGATGTTGCGCAAAAACGGTATGGACGCGATTTTTTCTATCATTCGCGTAGAAATTAGGCTTCCAATCCTTAGCGAAGATATTTCTTATTCCGTCGGCTTGCTCAAGCTTTACGCCAGCGTCGCCACGGGATGCCATTAGACAAAATCGGTATCCGACACCGAGGCGGCTCTCAACAGTTCGGAAAAAATCAAAGTTGTGCGTCATAATAATCATCTTAAATAATCCATCCTCACTTATATCTTTAAGATATTGTATAATCGCATATTTGTTCTGGTAATCGAACGAATCGGCGATATCGTCGACGACAATAAGCGTTTCCTGCTTATTCTTGCGACGCGTCTCAATTTCGAAAATCACATTCAAAATATAGAGGGCTTTGCACTCCCCGGTACTAAGGGACTGTAGCAACTCGTTCTTCTGGATTTCTGCCGTATCTTTTCCATCTATGTATGTGAATCCGAGCTCAATGATCGAAGTCTGTCCAAGCGTGACCTCGGCTTCATTCTTGGCCTCTAGCTTAAATGGAACAACAAAACGATCATTAAAGATATTAATAACATCTTTCCACTGGTTCTGCTGGCCTTTTGCAGCCAATTCTAGCTCCTTTCGCCTAGCCGCGGCAGCGTCATGCTTTTTAATCCAATCGTCATACAAAACTTCATTTGTTTTCAGATATGACTTAATAACATCTTGCCTCAAGCGTTCTGGGTTTGAGAGCTTGGCCAGCAACGCCTCTTCGTCTCTTATGTATTCACAGAACTCACGTAGCTCAGCATTACGCTGTAACTGCTTTGCAACGTCATCAAACCTCTTTTGTAATTTGGCGTCAGATAGTATGGCTGCTTTTTCTGCAGCTATCACATCCTCAAGCTCCTTCTGGTTTGCGATTAGCCGACTTCCTGAATCCGCGTTTAAGCTAACAGTATGCTTAGCATCAAAAAATCCATTGTCGGTTAGACTCTTTGCTATCTGTCCAGCATTGTAGTAGTCGAACGTTCCACGCTTGAAGTACGTAGACGCGGAGAGAAGTGCATTATACTGTCGCATATACTCGTGTACTGCATTCTTCAAATCTTTTGTGTTTAGCGCCGCCATGACTTTATCATTAAACACCTTATCATATGGGACGTCTGCGAATAAGTTCTCCTTTTGCTCTTCCACCTCGCGCTTGACGCGGATTAGAGCTTGATCGAACTCAACAGGGCTCTGCATGATCGCAGAGGAAATCTCTTGTTCGAGATTCTTCTTTGTTCCCGACTGAGATTTCACCGCCGCCAATAAAGCGGATTTGGCATCAGCCGTGGCTCGCAGCAAATTATCGTATTCACGCTTCATTTTTGGGTCGAGAAGGAGGGTGGAGGTCTTCTCCGAAACTCCAAGCTCGGAATCGTACGGACCAACCACGAACACGCGGTCGCCTTCGATCTCGGAGCCGTTTTCGTCAACGATATGACGGTCTGTTTTGCGCGCCTTGAAGATGCGGTCTTCGGATGGCTGCTTAGCTGCAGCATCTTGAAAGGTCTTTGCCAGCGATGATTTCATTACGCCATTTGGCGCATAGATGGCGTATGCTCGTGTTTTTTTAAAATTGAAATCTTGATTAAGGAACTTGATCCCATAGCAGTTCTTGAGTTCAATTTTGACTTCATCCATGACATACCCCGGGCGAATCGCCGAGAGTGCCGCCCCGGCATGGGCATCATGCATTTCGTAGGTTCGTTCAGTCACGTTTTATCTCCCTCAAGGGACGTTGTTCACATCCTTGGCCGGTAGTCCTCCGCGCCCCAGTGCAACAGCGATCCGGCGTGGTCGCGGCCGCGGGCTTCGACTGCGAGGCCGTAGTGGCGCGCCAGTCGATCGAGCGCGATTCTCAGCACGACTTTCGCCGAGCGTGGCGGCCAGCCGCGTTCGCTTTCGACGATTTCCAATCCCTTGAGATAGCCGCAGACGTCGGCGAGCAGTCCCGCCAGTTCCGGCCCCACCGCGTCGAAAGCGCGGGCGAGGCGCCGGCGCGCGTCGATTGCGACTTCGGAGACGGCGCTAAAGTCGGCGCCGCGCCGCGCGGCGTTGATCGACGCCTCCCAATTGGCGGTCACCCGCTGCAACAGCTGCGCCTGTTCGATGTCGCGGCGGAAGCGCTCGCCCGCTTCAAGCTGCGCGGAGTCGAGAAAGGATCGGCCGTCGCGATCCTTGCGCCGCGCGAGCCAGGCGAGCGGACTTTCCGACTCATCGACCAGCGTCGGACGCGCGCCTTTGTCGAGCTGGCGCAGCGCATAGTTTGCGTGTTGCGCGCGAAAGGGCTCAGCCTGCTCGACCTCGGGCGCTGACAATCGGCGAAGATGAGCGCGGCCGGCGTCGGTCAGCGCCAGCCGGCGTTCGCCGCCGTCATCCTCCCATCGCACGAGTCCTTCTGCGCGCGCCGCTTCGCCAACGGCGGCGGGAAGACGCGCACGGACGACGGTGACGCCTTTGCTGCGCGAAAGCACGACCAGCGTCGACGCTTCGAGACCGCTGAGCGCGCCGCGCGCGCCGGGCTCGGCGAGCGCCTGGAGCAGCCGGCGCAGGGCGCGGCCATTGTCCGCTCCTTCCGGACGTTTCGCGCTTTTCTTCATCGCGCGCTCCCTTGCGTAAGGAGGTCGCAGATCATGTCGCGCTTGGCGGCGAGCGCGGTTTCGAGCCGGCGCGCGCCGGCGTCGAATGAGGGATCGTCACGCAAATCCTCGATCGTCGCGCAGGCGTGGCGGATGGTGGCGCGGTCGCGCGCGAAAGCCCTGGCGCAGCCCGAAACGCTCGCGCCAAGCGCGACATGATGGAGATAGACGGCGAGCTGACGGGCGCGGGCGACCGAACGACGGCAGCGGCGCGCTGAGAAAATCTCCGCGAAAGACGTGGCCTGAGCCGCTGCCGCCACGGCGGCGCTGAGGCCCGGAATGGGGACGGGACGGGAAAACATCGAAAGCTCCAGCTTGAGTGGAGCCGCAGCCTATTCTGGAATAAAATCCTATTCAAGGGACAAAATACTTATCCTCATGCGTTTTAGCGAGAGCATCTTCAGCATCATGGAGGATGTCCCGTGACGCAAAGATCAATTTCAGAACCGCACGACCGCCCCGTCCGCTTCGCCGCCGCCGGGCGAGCGCTCGACGCCGCCCTCGCCTCCGGCGAAAAGAGCTATGACCGCGTCAGCGCGCTCTCCCGCCTCCATCGCCTGTCGCCCGAGACGATCGCGAGCGAATCGCCGGACGCGGCGCGCGCGGCGCTGAAGGAAATCGAACGCGCGATGCGCGGCGAACGGGCGCGGCGCGGGCATTGGAGCTATGATCTCAACCGGCACATCAGCCTGCTCATCGCCCACCGCGCCGAGACCGCGCGGCTCAATCGGCTGTTGAACGGCGCCTGAGCCGGCGGTAGTGTCTCAGTTTGATGGAGTGGATGCCCCCTCCTGACGGCATCGCGATGTGCCAAGGTGGCGATGTTTTCGCATCCCACGGAATGGGGAGGGCATCCATGGAAGAGGTTAACATCATCGGTCT